>JAHEZG010000093.1 GCA_023251195.1 Chitinophagaceae bacterium
TGCTGTTCATTGTAATATTAATATTATCTTTTGCTGGATTTGGATATACTGTCATTGAATTCAAAACTGAATTAAAAGTAGGAACTGCATTATCGCAAGCATCAATCAACATGGTTGAAATTGATGTACAACCATTTCCATCAAAGGCAGTAAGAGTTACCGTGTAACTGCAAGTATCATAATCATGAACCGGGTTAGATGCTGAAGCTGTATCACCGTCACCTAAATCCCAATAATAAGAAGTAGCGCCTGTACTGGTATTTGTAAAATTTACTGTATGTGCACTGTTTCCACTGGCAACATAAGTAAATGCTGCAGTTACTGTTGGTAAATCAACAGTTATAGTATCAGTATAGGCTGAATTGCATGTTCCACCACCAAGAATATTCATGTGAACAATATAAGTTCCTGAAGCGGCATACTCATATGTTGTATCCCCTGGGCTAGTTGTTCCGGTTGTTCCATCACCGAAATCCCATTGAACAGTAGTATAAGTGCCAGTAGACTGGTCTGCAAATGTGGTAACTCCGCAGTTGGTTGAGGCAGTAAACATTGCAACGCAACCTCCACCCCCGGGAGATAAAACCACTCTGCAGGATTTGCTTTCGCACATTAATGTTGTGCCTAGCATGTCATACATTGTTAAACAAACTACATGAAACCCAGGATTTGAATATTGATGTGTTGTTGGAATAGAAGTGGAAACCTGACCGTCGCCAAAATCCAATAAATACATTGGAGTAAATGCAGATACAATACCTGAATCTGTGAAATTCACAAATCCACTGATATCATCCGAAGTATAAAAATCAGCGTGGCAGGGTGGCAATGTTACATTACAGGCATCATAAGTGTAATGAGTTACACCATTATGATAAATTGCCAGTGTGTCATTTTCATAACAATTACCATCGCAACCCCAAACTGTATCAACAAGGGCGCTGTTTAATGATAGATTTACCAACGAATTGTCAACGCAATTAAGCTGTTGAGCTTCTAAATTGAAGGTAATAATAGAAAGCAGAAATGAGAGTACGATTAGTCTTTTCATGGGTTTATTTTTTTTGAATGAACAAATTTGAAAAGATTATATCGTAATAGTTTCAATTATGTTCACATTACTTTTGCACATGTATGAGAAACAGGATTCCATTTAATAAAGACAAAGTGAAATTTCTTGAAAAAGAAAAAACTGCCGACGCAAAGGGTGTGAGGCTAAATAAATTTTTAAGCAATGCCGGAATTTGCGCCCGAAGAAAAGCTGATGAATTTATTAAAGCCGGCAAAGTAACAGTTGACGGAAAGGTAATTACTGAAATGGGTTATAGAGTATTGGCCAATCAACAAGTGAAATATGCCGGCAAAGAAGTTAAATCTTATCAGAAAAAAGTTTATGTGCTATTAAACAAACCCAAAAATTTTATTACTACCACCAGTGATGAAAAAGAAAGAAAAACGGTAATGGATTTAGTGAAAGGGGCAGCCCTTGAAAGGTTGTATCCGGTTGGCAGATTAGATAGAAATACAACGGGTTTAATTTTGTTGACCAATGATGGCGATCTCGCACAAAAACTATCGCATCCAAGTAAAGTAGTATCAAAACTATACATGGTAAAACTGGATAAGCCTGTAACGCTAGCTCATCTCGAACAAATTGCAGCAGGGGTAAAGCTGGATGACGGGATGGCGAACGCCGATGAAATTTCATATGCCGATGATCATGATAAAAGCATTGTTGGAATTCAAATTCATTCAGGGAAAAACAGAGTGGTTCGCAGAATGTTTGAAACACTGGGATATACCGTTGAAAAACTTGACCGTGTGATGTATGCCGGGTTAACAAAAAAAGATTTGCCTCGCGGAAAGTGGAAGCATTTAAATGATCGGGAAATTGGAATGCTGATGAGATAAAAAAATATTTTATGAAATTATTTACCATCACATTTTTAATTACAGTCGTATTGTCAAAAGGGGCTATTGGTCAGCAATTATTTATTATTTATGATACTGTAAATACACCTTTGATTGTAAATAAAATTAATTGCCTGGCAAAAGAAGGAGATGTGATTTGGGCTGGTAGTGAATATGGTTTAGTATCATTGAATGGTGGGGTTTCGAATTTTTATTTATTTAATAATCAATCAGCATCGTTTCTTAATAATATTTATTGTATTACAATTGACACTGCAGGAAATAAATGGATTGGAACCGGCGGAGGTGGTATGGGAAAATTTGACGGGACCAACTGGACTGTTTATACTTCTTCAAATTCTCCTCTTCCATCTAATATTGTTAAAGCCATTTCTTTTGATTCACAAAATAAAATGTGGATTGGAACTACAGCCGGAATGGCTGTTTGGGACATGGATTCTAGCTGGACTATTTACCAGCAATTTTCTTCAGCATTGATGTCGGATAATATTGAGTGCATTGTAAAGTCAGAAAATGATACCATGTGGATTGGTACCGTAAACGGCGGTTTAACCAGAGCCGTTGATAGTGCTTTAATAACCTATACTATTCAAAATGGTGGTGTGCCTGATAATACCATTCAGGATATAGCCGTTGGCGCCAACGGATATAGGTGGCTTGCCTGTGCCGCACACGGTTTAGCGTCATTCATTTTTAACTCGCCTCCGTATGTTGAATTTAATCCATCAAATTCTGATATGCCAAGCTATACCGTGAACTCATTGGCTATTGATAATTCAGGAAAAACACTTTGCGGAACATTTGACGGCGGATTGGTTCGATACCTTGGCAGTATATACTGGCAGGTTTTTAATTATGCTTCAGTTGCGTTACCCGACAGTTCAATCAATGACATTGTTATAGATTCTACAGGTGTAATATGGATGGCAACAACTAATAAAGGAGTGGTTCGTTTTAATGAGCCATTGTTAAATCTTACAGTTGAGCCTGTGTATTTAAATACAGCAACTGCACTTAAACCTTTTCCGAACCCATCTACTGATTTTATAAATTTTATTATTGAATCTAACAGCATAAATAATTTTTATAAAATAGAAATTTATAATGCTGAAGGAAAAAAGATATTGAACAATACCATTGGCCCAATTAATTCATCGGCCTGTATTAAAATGGATGTTTCAGAATTTACAGCTGGAATTTATTTTGTAAAAATTTTGACTGACACGCATTTTAAATCCGGAATATTTGTAAAGATTTAATAACTTTTAAAGGCATTCATTCGAAATTTGATCTATGGCCTTCAGCGAATATTTTTTGAATGCTGCGAATAAAATTTTTATTTTTTCTGCCTCAACATTGTTCAGATTAATTGCTGCCACCTCGTGTAAAAAGGGTTCAGCTTTTTTTATCCCCATCATCATGATATTGGTTTTTATTTTATGAACAAGGGATTTGAATGTGGCCCAATCATTTTTATTTAATGCCTCTTCAATCTGGCTAATACTTGATGGCGTTTCTTTTACATACAGTAATAAAATGCTGTTAATGAATTCCTTCTCATTATCATAATACTGTGTTAAGAAAGAAAGGTCATAATATTTTTCCTGAATTGAAATTAATGAAGCATTATCCGGTTCAATATTTTCCGGGTTTAATTGATTATTTATTTTTTGAAATAACTCCTCAGGCTTAAATGGTTTACTCAGGTAATCATTCATTCCTGAATCCAATGCCTCTTGTATTTGTTCCTGAAATGCATGAGCAGTCATTGCAATTATCGGCACCTTTCGCAAATAGGCCTCATCCATTTTCCGAATGATTTTTGTTGCTTCCAGGCCATCGAGATCAGGCATTGATATATCCATTAAAACAAGGTCAATATCTTCTTCTTTTAATTTTTCAATTGCACCGTATCCGTTTTCGGCTTCAATAACTGTATATCCCTTGTCTTCAAGTAAATGAATGACTAAAAGACGGTTAATAAAGTTATCATCGACCAATAAAATATTTATTCCATTTTTATCTGACTGTGATTCTTCCTCATTTTTATTTTTAAATAAAACAGAATCGTCATTTTCAATAGGCATTAAATCAACATTTTCAAACGGGAGGGTAAAATAAAATGTGCTTCCTTCCCCTGGCTTGCTTTTAATGAATATTTCGCCGCCCTGTAATTCAACCAGTTGTTTTACAATTGGCAATCCTAAACCTGTGCCTCCAAACTTACGGGTAGTGTCGGCACTTGCTTGACGGTATGATTCAAAAATTCGCTCTTGTTCATTAACCGGAATTCCAATACCTGAATCAACAACCTTAAACTGAATAAAAATTTTACTTTCTTCTTTTTTAATCAATTCGGCACTGTAATGAACGCTGCCTTTTTCGGTAAATTTAATGGCATTGGAAATCAGATTGAGCATGATTTGATTCAGTCTGATTCGGTCGCCTCGCACTAATGCAGGAATTTGTACATCAACCGAAAAATTATAATTCAGATTTTTTTCCACCGCTTTAATATTTGTTGCCATAAAAATGGCGCGCATCATTTCGCGTAAATTGATATCAATAATTTCAAATTGAATTTTTCCGCTCCTGATTTTAGATAAGTCTAAGATGTCGTTAATAATCACAAGTAAATTATCTGCCGATTGCTTAATTAATCTTAAATATTCCTCCTGCTCATGCGAAGTGGGTTCTTTTAATAACAAATCAGTTAATCCGATAATTCCATTCATTGGAGTCCGGATTTCATGACTCATTTTGGCTAAAAATTGTTCTTCGGCTCTTTGTGCTTCTTCAGCTGTTTTCTTGGCTATTAGAATTTCATCTTCGTCTTTTTTGAGCTGAGTTATATCACGAATCACCACTACCCGAATTAATTGTCCGAGGTACTCCTGCATTTGGGAATTTACCTCGACAAATATTTCCTTGCCGATTTTTGTAATGAGCGAAAATTCTGTTGAAATGTTTTCAGCAGTAACGAGCAACGATGAAATTTTTTCAATCATCGGTTCATTTTTCAGATCTGAAATAGTTTGATTAAGCACTTCGTCTTGCGAAAACCCTGTGAGGTTTAGAAATGCAGTATTAACATCAATTATTTTTTCATTATCAAGCAATAAAATTCCTTCACTAGTTATACTGAAAAAGTATTTTAATCGGGCTTCGTTTTCCTTTAATTGTTGTTCAGCTTTTTTACGAAGCGTAATATCCCGAACGGCCACAACTTTAACTTTTCTTCCTTTATAAAAATGAGATCTTCCGGCTACTTCAACCTTAATTTCGTGACCGTCTTTGTGGGTAAATACAGTTTCGTAAGGAAGCGATAAATCTTTTTTTGAATTTTCAATGAAAATTTCGCGATTACTGATGTTGGTAAAAAACAAAATATTCTTGCCAAGAATTTCTTCTTCATGGAAGCCAAGCATACTTGCAATTGCATGATTGATATCGATAATAATATTATTGTCATACACAATAATTCCTTCTGTAGTTGAGCTCATTAAAAACTGCAACCGCTGCTCGCTTTCAAGCAACTGTTTCTGAAAAATAATTCGGTCGGTAATATCAATCGCATAAATGTTGCAATAGCTATTATTGATTAACGGTGTAATCGTCAAATTATAATACTTGCCTGCAACATCAATGTCAATTTTACTGATGCTTTTTGTCTGGAATTGTTTTGAAATAATATTATGCCATTCTGAATTTAGTATTCCCTCTAAACTAATCTGATTTATAATTGATTGAGCTGATTTATTATGATAAAGAATTTTACCCGAATCAGCTATTCTAATAATCGGAGAAGGATTTTCTTCCGGAAATTTAGCCAACCATTTTATTTCATCTTCAGCTTTTTTCCGTTCAGTAATGTCGGTAATTGTACCAACGCTTCCAACTATTTCACCGGTTTTATCTTTATACGGCGCAGCTGTTATAGAAACCCAGATTCGGTTTTTATTTTTTCTGACTAATTCAACTTCATATTGTTCGCTGTTACCATTAAACCTGTTGTTAATTCCACTTAAAACTTTTTCCCAGTATTCTTCCGCAACGATAAGCTGATACAGCGGTAATGAACCCAATTCCTGCATGGAGTATCCGGTAAGTGCTGATAGCAATGAATTGCAATAAACAAGAAAATGATTTTTGTCTGTAATTAAAATAGCTTCAGACAAACTTTCAAATAAGGAATGATACAACTCTTCCTTGTCTTCGAGTTCTCGCCGTTCAGAGGCCTGGCGAGTAACATTGCGGGCACTAATTACTATACCTTTAATATCTGTATGTTCAAGTTGATTTACAGCAATAGTTTCCAGAACAATTGTTCGACCTCGGTTATCAATAAATTTAAATTCAAAATAATCATTGCTCCCTTTGTTCTTGCCTGATAAATACAAAAGCATTTGCTGCAAATGATTGGGCAGTTCTTCTTTACTGAAAAATTCAAATGACGAACGACCAATTACTTCATCAGCTGAATATCCAGTAATTCTTTCGAACGAAGAATTAATAAACTTAAAAGATCCTCGTTCGTCCACCACCCAAACAATATCTGGTATCAATTGAATGAGTGATTCATTTAATCCGGAATTTTTATTTCGTAAAAAGGGAATGGGTTTATCAGCAACCGAAATTTCGGTTGCATAACAAAAACATTTTTTTATTTCAGCAGTTAAGGGAGTAAAAGTGAAATGAAAATTTTTTTCGATACCAGCGATAAGAATTTTTTTTGAGCAGAAGTTTCTTTTGCCTGCTAATGCTTTTTCAATTCCTGAAATTATTTCATTGAATTCAACACCCAGAATTGATTTAATATTATTGAAGGATGGAATAAAAGATTTGCCTGAAAAATCGCGAAGGAATTTCTTAAACGCATCGTTCGAAAAAATAATTTCGAAGTGCTCATTCAATTCAAAAACTAAATCTTGTACTGATTCTAAAGATTGCTGTATTGAATTATACCGGTATAAATCCTCTTTTTCAGAATTATTTTTTGAGATAATCAGGGCTGATAGATTTACCCACTCGCGGCATCGGGTTTCAAATTTTTCTTTGTTCCTGAAAGGCAATGATGATAAAATTGACACCACACCAATGCATTGAGCATGATGCATAACAGGAAGAATTAGTTTCCATTTTGGTAAGCGATCCAACACTTTATTTTGAGCAAACGGATCAAAAGCTATTTCGCCATGCGGAAAAATATATTCTGTACTTGATTGAAAAACTTTTACAACAATTGGCAAGGAAATACCTTCATTAACATAAAACTCCTGATTGCCTGAAAAATAACTGAGCGCTATTTTTGAATCAATTGAATCAACAGAATAAAATTCAAAAACATCATATGGAGTCAGTTCGCCCATGTTATCGGCGAACCATTCAAACCAAGGGCGTATGTTTTGCCCGATTTTGCTATTTGTAAATACTCTAAAAGCCAACTGCTTTTCCATTGTCAATTAACCATTAATCTTTTCGAGGACGATAAAAATAAACCAAACATTCTTAAAGCGAATTTTTTATTCGATGACTTTACGGGGTCATATAAATTTTGTTCAGTATAGCCATTTTAAAGTGATAATACATTGTATTGTAAAAAAAAGACTAAACAATTTTTTGATTGGGATTTTTAAATACATTTGACATTCCAAAAACAAAACTCAACTAAACAATGAAAAAAATTTTTTACTCAGCACTTTCCCTGATGCTATTATTTTCTGCATCAATAAGCGCCCAAACTATCTTCTCTGAAGATTTTGAAGGAACTTCAGGAACCGGACTGCCTACGGGTTGGACACAAACCACTTTATCAACCGACGGCGGTTGGTTAGCAGGGACTGGAACCGCTTTGTCAAGTTCATCTTTTGGCATTGCCGACCATACAAAAATTGTAGCAACAAATGACGATGGATGTAACTGCAATAAAAGCAATGATTTTTTAATGTCTCCATCCTTTAGTCTGGTGGGTTACACAAATGTATATGTATCATTTGATGCCTATTATTTTCATGGAACCTATCAGGGAAATACTGAAATCGGAACCTTGAAGGTTTCAACAAACGGAGGAACTAACTGGACTGATGTACAAATTTTAACCGGAAACACAAATGGTACATGGCAAGCTCGTTACATTAATTTGTCAACTTATGCCGGTAACCCTGATGTGAAATTGGGCTTTGTATACGATGATGGTCAAGGCTGGTTATTCGGTTTCGGACTTGATAATGTTAATGTATTTGTTCCACCAGCAGCTGATATTGAAGTAACAGGCGTTACACCAGTAGCAGGTACTCCAGCTTCATACGGAACAGTAGCAACTAATGTAACTATTGGCTTAAGCGTTTTTAATCACTCCGGTGCTGCTGTAACTTCTTTTGATGGAAGTTATACAGTTGATGGTAATACAGTAAATCAAACTTTTACCGGTAATGTTGCTCCATTTGCTTCAGGCACCTTTAATTTTTCTACACCTTATTCTATTTCTACGGTTGCTGATCATCCAGTTGCAGTTCATGCTGATATTACAGGCGACGCAAATACTTCAGATAATGATGGCTCAACTATAATCGGTGGAGCATCATTTATTCCAAATCACATTGTAACTATTGAAGAAGGAACTGGAACCTGGTGTGGCTGGTGCCCAAGAGGTGCTGTTTTTATGGATTCAATGAGCCATGTTAACCCATCAACCACCGCGTTAATTGCTGTTCACAATGCTGATCCTATGACAGTTACAAATTATGATGCAGGAATCGGTACTATGATTGGTGGATATCCAAGTATTGTTGTTGATCGTAAGGGCGAATATGACCCATCAGATATTTTTACCGCTTATGATGATCATATCAATGATTTTGGATTTGCAAATTTAACCGCAACTCAAACTTATAATCATACTTCCCGAGTTTCGAGTGTAAATGTTTCTGCTCATTTTGCAGTAAACTCTACTGATGATCTTAGATTAACCTGTGTTTATATTGAAGATGGTTGCCATGGAACAACCACAAGTTGGGATCAACATAATTATTATACAGGTAATGCTGCCGGTGCTATGGAAGGTGCAGGTCACAATTGGGCAGCGGAGCCGAATCCGGTTCTTGCAGCTAACATGTATTTTGACCATGTTGCTCGTACTATTTTAGGTGGATTCAATGGTCAGTCAGGTAGTTTGCCAGCGACAATTGTTGCAGGAAATACTTATACTTATAGTTTTACCTATACCATTCCTGCTACTTCTAGCGATTTTAACATGCATGTAATTGTATTATTAATAAACGCAACTACTGGTCAGGTGTTAAATGCTACTGCCCCACAAACTGTTAGCGGAACAATTGATTTGGCAAGCCACATTGATCAACTTTCTTTGTATCCAAGTCCTGCTACTGATGTTTTAAATATTGTTTTTGGATTGAATAAAACTCAGGATGTGTCATTCGAAATTACTGATGTACTTGGCAAAGTAATTTCAGTAGTAAATTACAATAAACTTGCTGCAACAAACCAGAAAATTGAAATCTCTGTTGCTGATTTGGCCACAGGAGTTTATTTCATTAATGTTAAAACTGAAAGTGGAATAATTTCGCGTAAATTCATTAAAGAATAATTTTTTCTAATTTCTTTTTAGGCCACACTGAATGTTCAGTGTGGCCTTTTTTATTAATCCAAAATTGCTGGTTTGAGTAGTTTGATTTTTAATTAATTAATGAGTTATATTTGGAGGATTAAATCAATTTTAATTTTTACACCATGAAAGGAATTTTTTCAATACTTATTTTTTTAGCATTAACACCGGCCTTTGCACAAACTTATTCAATGAATGACGATAGTATAGCAGTGACTGTTCCATTTACTGATATGGCTGATCAGTGGTATGCTTTAAGTGTAGTTGGACACTTAACAAATAACACTTCAGATTCAGTTGCTTCAGCATGGAAAAGAAATATTATTTATTTAACCCCGGGTTGGAGCACAACCGTGTGCGATCCAGCCGCTTGTGGAATTGAAACCACAGATTCAGCAAATTTTATTTTTCTTCCAAATTTGGTTGGAACTGTTAATGTTGAT
The DNA here is from genome assembly GCA_023251195.1 of Chitinophagaceae bacterium. Classification (GTDB taxonomy): domain Bacteria; phylum Bacteroidota; class Bacteroidia; order Chitinophagales; family UBA10324; genus UBA10324. Next base: position 10,000 of record JAHEZG010000093.1, read on the forward strand.
TTTAAACCCAATTTACTTGCTGGACATGGAATTGTAAAAGTTAATTTTCATCGTCAGGGTAATTATACTGATTCAGATGAAACGACCTTTTTTGGAACAGTAGAAGAGAGTACTGGAGTTTCAACTATAGAAAAATTAAAGGACATTAAAATTTTTCCGAATCCTGCAAAAGAAAAATTAATGATTGCCGCAACTACTCAAATGTTTCCGTCAACTGTTGAAGTTTATGATGTGTTGGGTAAAAAAATAAACGCAACTGCTATAAAAGAAGGAGAAAATCTCCTGTCAATTGATGTTCGTGGAATTAAAAGCGGATTTTATTTTATCAGAATGAAATTAGCAAACGGGGCAATTATTACCCGACAATTTACTAAGGATTAATTCAGTGATCTTTGTTATTCAGCAACCGCTCCACCTTTATAAAGTTGCTTTCTGTATTTCAATGATGGTGACGGAATGAATTTTCCCAATCCGTATCGCTCCCATTTTTCATCAACCAACTGAATAGTTTTTTCATCCATGGCTAAAATGTTTGGCCATTCGCGATCGAAATTGTCGAACTCTTTTGTTTTGCGGGTTCCATCGAATGCGATGTGTGAAATTCCTTCACCGCCGTTGTTGGTTTTTTCACCAACGACCTGCTCTACTATAAAACTATCGCGTCGTGGATCAATGTTATTAGTGAATCGCCAAACGGCATCTTTCAAATCAGAGCAGTCAACATTTGCTTCGAGAAAAATCACAAACTTCACTTTACTTAATTCTGAATTTCTGAAAAGTGATTCGCTCAATTCCTTCAAATGATTTTTTCTGTTTTTCTGAACCGAAAGAAACACAATTGAAATTCCCAATGAAAGCAATGAATCATTCACCTGAACAATCTCTGAAAAATCATTCATCAGTTTTTTCGAATCAATTCTATATGATTCATCAACCCGAAACTCAGAACCCGAAACCCGTAACTCTTCAGGCAATTTCCGCGTTGCATCCACACACATTTTTCCACCGAAAGAAAATTTCGAGCAACTGTGATCGAGCACATCCATTGGTCCTTGTGAAAAATAAATGTCTTGCTGCGGATCAACATTTTCAGAAATTATCTGTGCTACTTTTTTGTAATCGTGTATGTCAATTTCTTCATCCACAATCACCAGAATTTTATTGAACATCATTTGTCCTGCTCCCCACATGGCGTTCGTAACTTTGATTGCCTGACCTGCATATTCCTTTTTTATTTTCACGATAGTGAGATTGTGAAACACCCCTTCAATCGGCAGTTCCATATCTTTTATTTCAGGAATCATGGTCATCTTAATCGGCGCGAGAAAAATCCGCTCAGTTGCTTTTCCTAACCAAGCATCTTCCTGCGGAGGAATGCCAACTATGGTAGAAGGATAAATAGGATTCTTACGATGAGTGATGCAAGTGATGTGAAACTTCGGATAAAAATCAGCAAGCGAATAATATCCGGTGTGATCGCCGAACGGACCTTCTAAAATATTTTCTTCCATCGGATCAACATATCCTTCAATAATAATTTCCGCATCAGCCGGCACCTGCACATCCTGCGTGATGCACTGTACGAGTTCCACTTTTTTATTTCGCAGAAAACCAGCAAGCATGTATTCGTCAATATTATCTGGCAGTGGTGCAGTAGCGCAATAAGTATAAACCGGATCGCCGCCGAGCGCAACAGCCACCGGCATTTTTATTCCTAACTTTTTATATTCTTGAAAATGGCGCGCGGAAACTTTGTGCTTGTGCCAGTGCATGCCTGTA
>JAHEZG010000405.1 GCA_023251195.1 Chitinophagaceae bacterium
TCAACCTGAGCTGTTTGATATTTTTCAGCGCGGAAAAACTTATTACAACACCAAGAAGGAAAAAGAATTTATCAATAAAGTTTACACCCTGTGTCAGAATATTTCGATAGACATTGGGGTGATGGAAAAAGCAAAAAATGTATTGGTAATGCCGGCGAAATTCGGCTGGAGCGATTTAGGAACATGGGCATCGTTATATAATCTTCATCAGAAAGATTACATGGGTAATGCCGTGAGTGGAAAAAATGTAGTGGTGTTCGACACCAACAATTGTATGGTGATGGTGCCTGATAAAAAGTTAGTAGTACTGCAAGGATTGGAAGATTTTATTGTTGTTGACTCCGATGATGTTTTACTCATCAGCCCCAAGGATCGCGAGCAGGAAATAAAACAAATTGTTGCTGATATTAAACGACAGAAGGGCGATAAGTTTTTGTAATTGAAACAGGTCGTAAAATAGAATTGTAGTTTTTACATTGAAACTACTTTTCGTCTGCGTTGGAGTTTATCCCGATTAAGTCGGTACGGTTAATAGTTTTTATGCATTCGAAAACTGCCGCAAGAATCTTACATCATTCTCAAACAACATTCTTATATCAGGAATGCCGAAGCGCTGAATGGCGAGTCGCTCTATTCCCATTCCGAAAGCAAAGCCCTTGAACTCTTCGGGATTAATGTTACAGTTCTGTAACACTTTCGGATGCACCATTCCGCAACCGAGAATTTCCATCCATCTGTCAGTTCCTTTTTTTCTGATGTCCATTTCCGCTGATGGTTCAGTGAACGGAAAATAACTCGGACGAAAACGAATTTCGAAATCTTCGCCAAAAAATTCCTGCACGAAGTAGTAAAGCGTTTGTTTCAGATCGGCAAACGAAACTTTGTGGTCAATGTATAATCCTTCCAACTGATGAAAGAAAACATGATGCTTGTACGAAATAGTTTCGTTGCGATAAACTCTTCCCGGAGAAATAATCCGTATTGGTGGTTTTGTGGTTTCCATCACACGCACTTGCACGGTTGATGTTTGGGAGCGCAACACCAGCGCAGGGTCTTGCTGAATGTAAAATGTATCTGTCATGTCGCGCGCAGGATGGTCATCTGGCGTGTTGAGCGCAGTGAAATTGTGCCACTCATCTTCTATCTCCGGACCTTCAGCAACAGTGAAACCAATGCGCGCAAAAATTTCTATCACCTCATTCTTCACAATGTTCACCGGATGGCGTGAGCCCTTCCACATCGGATCGCCCGGCATGGTGAGGTCAATATTATTTTGTGTTGAAGTTTTTTTATCGCCACCGATTTTTTCTTTCAGCAAATTAAATTTCTCTTCTGCAATTTGCTTGAGCTCATTCACCACTTGTCCGAATTCTTTCTTGCGTTCATTCGGAACTTCTTTAATAGAGTTGAATAAATCTTTCAGCACATTCTTGCTGCCGAGATATTTTATTCTGAATTGCTCCAATGCTTCCACCGCATCAGGCAACTGATTTTCAATTTCTGACTTTAATTGTTTTGCTTTTTCGAAAATATCCATTGTGCAAATATTTTTTATGCCATTAAAATTTCGTACGGAATACCAAAGGTGTCGTGCAGTGCACGAATCATTCGCTTTGATAGTTCACGATTGCGATTCAAAACTTCAGAAACTTTACTCTTATCTCCGATAGCTTTTTCCAAATCCTTTCTTTCAATTCCTTTTTCTTCCATTAAATATTTTAGAGCTTCAATTGCATCCGGTGCTTCAATCGGAAAATTTTCTTCTTCATATTTATCAATGAGTGTAGCGAGAATATCCAATTCATCTCCGGCAGGTGTTCCGCTTTTTGCCCCCCATAATTCTTCCAGGCGACGAATTGAATCGTCGTAATTCTTTTTGGTCTTTATTGGTTTTATGTTCATGTCAGATTTTTTTAGCGTCAATTTTATCGTATGCTTTATGAGTTCCTATAAATCGAATCCAAATGATTTGCTTTTCATAATCAATAGCGACAATCAACCGGTAAGTATTTCCTTTGATGTTAAATACCGCTCTGTCATTACCCACCACACTTGCGTTTCCGAATTGCTGTTTCAGTTGATTGAAATTATTCCACTTCGATTCCTTAATTTTTTTAAACCAGAATTTGAGCGCAACTTCTGAATCCGGATTCTTCTCCCAGAATTCTCTTAAAGTTCGTCGCGAAATAATTCTCATCTCGGCAAAGATATAATAAGTTTCCAAAAAGGAAACTTTTGTTTTATAGAAATCTATCTCGAATAATTCGGCGCTTCCTTCGTAATCACCACATCGTGTACATGGCTTTCTTTCATTCCTGCATTCGTCATGCGAACAAATTTAGCTTTTTGCAAAGTGGAAATATTTTTCGAACCGGTGTAACCCATGCCCGCGCGCAACCCGCCGATGTATTGATTCATCACTTCAGCTAAAGTTCCTTTGAATGGCACTCGACCAACAATTCCTTCGGGCACTAATTTTTTTATATCGTCTTCTGCATCCTGAAAATAACGGTCCTTGCTTCCTTCGTGCATCGCTTCTATGGAGCCCATGCCGCGATACGATTTGAATTTTCTTCCTTCGTAAATAATGGTTTCGCCCGGTGATTCTTCCACTCCTGCGAACAACGAACCCGCCATTACACAATCAGCACCTGCTGCAATTGCTTTTACAATATCACCGGTATAACGGATTCCACCGTCAGCAATTACCGGAATTTTTCCTTTCAAAGCTGCAGCAGCTTCCATCACAGCACTGAGTTGAGGAACACCTGCCCCTGTAACAATTCGAGTAGTGCAAATACTTCCGGGACCAACGCCAACTTTCACTGCATCAGCACCCGCATCAGCCAATGCTTTTGCTCCGGCACCGGTGGCAACATTGCCTGCTATGAGTTGTAAATTTTTAAATTCTTTTTTCAAACTCTTCACAATGTTCAGGACGCCAAGTGAATGCCCGTGCGCCGTGTCAACTGCA
>JAHEZG010000094.1 GCA_023251195.1 Chitinophagaceae bacterium
TAATGGGAGGTGTTATAATTTCAGGTTGCGAAGTGGTTCCTTCAGCTCCCATGTTGGGTAAACAAATTTCATAAACCAAATCATCGCCATCTATATCAATTGCTGAATGATCAAACACCAGAGGTTGATTGGCGCAGATAACAATCGGTGGATAATTTTTAAAGTAAGCGCTGTTATTACACAAACTAAAACAAGCATCATTCAACTCAAAAGTATAAGTGGCCCCCGTATTTCCCGGATTAGGAATATTTACAATGGAAGCATTTCTGCAACATCTTTGATAAGCAAGCACATACCCTCCGGGTGTTGGTGGAAGATACACCTGGAAAATATAAGTACCTTCTTCAACACACACATTCGGCGGAACCAAAAGGCAAGGGCTTGGTGAATTTGGAGGAATAATAGTGTCGGTTATCCAATTTACATGTTGTGTATCTACTACAATATTGCTTGCATTGAATATGGTAATAAAAGCCGGATCATCAAGTAACGGTCCGCCATTAAAACAATCACGGTAAATTTTCATGGTCACTTCATAAATATCATTCCCCTGGCATTTATATGAAATTTCTCCTCCGATAATATGCGAAGCGCTGACAGTATAACCTGATAAAACCAGTACCACAAAAATTAAAAGTCTTTTTATCATAAAATTATTTTTTTCAGAAAGTTGAATGTTTGTATCCGGAAAATCAACTTTTGTGAATGCAAGGTAATAAGTATTATGATGTGAAAATCAATTGTGATTTAATTTTTTTTAATCTATTACTGATTCAACAATTCTGATTTAAACCGACCTATGGAAAACCCGAAATTATTTTCAAAATAAATTTGCGTAACCAAAAGGTTTCATTACACTTGCAACCGAATGGTTACTCAATTAAATCAATCACAATTATGCGACGCGATGTTTTTCAGGCAATAGCCGACCCGACCCGGAGAGAAATCATTAACATGATTGCTCACCAAACCTTGAATTTAAATGCCGTAGCTGAAAAATTTCATCAGAGCCGACCTGCCATTTCAAAGCACATAAAAATTTTAACTGAGTGCGGATTGATTACAATGACTCAGCATGGAAGAGAGCGACACTGCGAAGCTCAATTGCAAAAACTGAATGAAGTATCAGATTGGGTGGAGCAGTACAAAAAATTCTGGAACACTAAACTGGATGCCTTGGAAATTTACTTGCAAGAGTTGCAGGCAATGGATAAAAAGAAAAAAGTGAAAGTTGAAAATTCAAAATCAAAAACTGAAAAGAGTAAGCGCATTGCAAAACTTAAAATAAAAAAATCGTCTGTAAAAAAATAATCTTCCGCAGAACTCTGCGAGTAATTCTAAAATCTTAATTCTAAAATTATGTCTGAAGAATTTGTAATCATCCGGGAATTCAACGCTTCCCGTGAATTGGTGTTCAAGATGTGGACTGATCCTAAACACCTGAATAATTGGTGGGGGCCGGTTGGATTCAAAGTGAAAACCGAAAAAATAGAACTTAAACCAGGCGGCATCTTTCATTATTCTATGGAGACACCGGATGGTGATATGATGTACGGGAAATTTATTTACCAGGAAATAGTGGTCCCTGAGAAACTGGTTTTTATCGATTCATTTTCTGATAAAGAAGGAGGCATAACCCGCCACCCATTGGCTCCAAAATGGCCTGCTGAAATTCTCAATACACTACTTTTCATTGAACAAAATGGAAAAACAATTTTAAAAATGACGAATGTTGCTATCAATTCAAATGAAGATGAAGAAAAAACTTTCGTTGACGGAATGGCAAGTCTGACTCAAGGTTGGGGAGGAACATTAAGCCAATTAGAAAATTATTTAAACTCCATTTCGAATCCTTAAATCATCATTAACAAAATAATTAAACCTCTTAAATCTAAATTTCTCAAAGATGAAAACAACAAAGGTTCTTTACTGGATTTTCACTGCACTCTTTGCAGCGTTGATGCTGTTCACAGCTATACCTGATATCATGCAGGTTCCCGATGCAATCACATTTATGAATGGTCACTTGCAATATCCGATTTACATTATTCCGTTTATTAGTTGGGCAAAAGTGATTGGAGTAATTGTTATATTAATTCCGTTCGGTGGAAACATTGGTTATAGAATTAAAGAGTGGGCTTATGCAGGATTAGCATTTGATTTAATCGGAGCCATTTATTCAATTATTGCCGTTGACGGATTGCATGCATCAGAAGCTTTCATGCTGATATGGGTGGTAATGGGGTGTTGCTCTTACATTTTTTATCATAAAAAAATAAAATCATGACTGATACCTCAAGTATTATAGAAGTCACACTTACAAGATTATTGAATGCCCCTCGTGAATTGGTATTCAAAGCCTTCATCAATCGCGAGATGATAATGCAATGGTGGGGCCCACATGGTTTCACCAACCCTGATTGCGAAATGGATGTGCGCGTGAATGGGAAGTGGAAAATAAATATGCACGCTCCACAACTCGGTTTTCCGAATAGTTGGTGCCACGGAAATTATTTAGAGATTGATGCACCTCACAAATTGGTATTTACTTCGCGTGCATTTGTGGATGAAAATGATACTGCCGGGCTTGAAGGATTAAATACAATTATTCTGGAAGAAGTAAACGGCAAAACCAAACTCATACTTCACGCTAAACTCACTAAACTGCTTCCGGAATTGAGCAGAGCTGCCGATGGAATGGAACAAGGATGGAGTGAAAGTTTGGAGAAATTAAATACTTTGCTTTCCAATTCCTAATCAAAAACTGACATGATATGCAGAACAACATCAAATCAAAAAATGTAGATGAATACATAAAACTTTTTCCTAAAGATATTCATCTTGTATTACAGAAAATCAGAACTATTATAATATCAGTTGTTCCAAATGCTGAAGAAATTATCAGTTACAATATGCCGGCCTACAAGCAACATGGTGTACTTGTATATTTCGCTGCCTACAAAAATCACATCGGATTTTATCCGACTTCAAGCGGCGTGAGAGTATTTGCTGATTATTTAAAAAATTACAAAACTTCAAAGGGCGCTATACAATTTCCGATTGATAAACCATTACCGGCTACACTGATTAAAAAAATTGTGCGGTTTCGGATGATTGAAGATAAGGAAAGAGCAATGGCGAATGAAATTCTTAGAAACAAAAAGTCGACAAAGAAATCAACACTCAAAAAATAATCTTAATTCTCAAATCTTAATTCTCAAATACTTAATCATGGAAAACACAATTACAGAAACAATCACAGTAGAAACCATCGTTAACAATTCAATTGAAAAAGTATGGGCGCACTGGAATGAGCCACTACACATCACCAAGTGGTGCTTCGCATCAGATGATTGGTGCGCCCCGTCGGCAGAAAATGATTTGCGCACCGGAGGAAAATTCAAGACACGGATGGAAGCGAAAGACGCAAGCGTGGGCTTTGACTTTGAAGCAGTCTATACCAATGTGGAAATGCATAAAGTGATTGAATACAAAATGGCTGATGACCGAAAAGTGAAAATCACTTTCGCAACAAACGGAAATGAAACCAAGGTGACAGAAACTTTCGACCCTGAAAAGGAAAATTCACTTGAGCTCCAGCAATCAGGCTGGCAAGCTATCCTCAATAACTTTAAAAAATATTCGGAGCAACAACCTTAACCACATTGAAACACAGGAATAATATTTTCTGCATTCAACAATTAAAAAATAATATTAAATGCGCAAGCATTCATGGCTTTCTTTAAATACAAAAAAATAAAAACGAATAATTCTAAACTCAAAAATCTAAAATCATTTTATGGCCCGCACATCAACTTACTTAAACTTTGTTCGCAACACAGAAGAAGCATTTAAATTTTACCAATCAATTTTCGGCGGGGAATTCACCGGAGGAATTAATCACCTTGGTGAAGCACCAATGCCTAATGGCGCACCGCCAATGACAGAAGACGATAAAAATTTAATCATGCACATTGAATTGCCGATTACAGGCGGACATGTTTTGATGGGAACAGATGCACCTGAATCAATGGGATTTAATTTAAATTTCGGAAACAATGTTCACATCAATCTTGAACCAGATTCTAAAGAAGAAAGCGACAGACTGTTCAACGGCTTATCTTCAGACGGAAATATCACTATGCCGATTGCCGATATGTTCTGGGGCGCGTATTTCGGAAGTTGCACCGATAAATTCGGAGTGCAGTGGATGGTGAATTTTACTTACAAGAAATAATCACACAAAAAACTGAAGTCAAAATTCTATAATCTTAAAACTTTTCTCATGTCATTTCAAGCTTACATTGATAACATCAAAACAAAAACAGGAAAGACGCCTGTTGATTTTAAAAAACTTGCTGAAGAAAAAGGATTACTGAAAGAAGGTGTGAAAGCCGGTGAAATTGTAGCCTGGTTAAAAAAAGATTTTGATTTAGGACATGGTCACTCAATGGCAATTTATGCAACTTTTAAAGGCAAGAAAAAATAAAATCAAAAATCAAAGATGAAAAGTGTTACCCCCTTCCTCTGGTTTGCTGAAAGAGGTGAAGAAGCAATTGAGTTTTATTCTTCAGTTTTTAAGAATTCAAAAATCATAAACAAATCAGGCGGCACCGGTTTCTTTATGGGTACTATTCAGATTGAAAGTCAGCACATTCACATTATGGAAGCACCCCATAAAAATAAATTCACTGAATCCATATCGCTATTCGTGAGCTGCGAAACGCAGGACGAAGTGGATGACCTCTGGAATAAACTCATAGCTGATGGTGGAAAGGAAGGCATGTGCGGTTGGCTGGCAGATAAATTCGGGGTAAGCTGGCAAATCATTCCTGAGACATTAGGGAAATTGATGAGCGACCCCGACCGTCAAAAAGCAAATCGTGTGATTCAGGCAATGATGCAGATGCGCAAAATTGAAATTGTAAAACTTCAGGCGGCTTACGATGGAAAATAATTTCAGAGATATCGAGAATAACAATTCACACATATCCCGAAGCGATTAAAGCATACAACAGAAAATTAACCAATTGAAATGCAATTTTGAAAATATAACGATCAATTTATGCCCAACCTTCCTTTTATAATTGAACGAACATACAATGCACCTGTATCAAAAGTCTGGAAAGCAATTACTGATAAAAGCGAAATGAAGAAATGGTATTTCGATTTGGATGATTTTAAACCGGAGATTGGTTTTGAATTTCAGTTCAACGGCGAAGGGAAACAATGCGAACAATATGTTCATCTGTGTAAAATCACTGAAGTTGTTCCTGAAAAAAAACTGACTTACAATTGGCGATACAAAGGATACGAAGGAATTTCATTTGTAACTTTTGAATTATTTCAGGAAGGAAACAGCACACGATTAAAATTAACTCACGAAGGATTGGAATCGTTTCCAAATAGCAATGCTGACTTTGCTCCTGAAAGTTTTGCTGAAGGATGGACACATATTATTGGTGAATCATTGAAAAATTATTTAATTCCAAAATCTTAATTTCAACATTTCAATTTTATATTTCTTCCATTTGAATTCTGCTGCTAATAATCCTTCTACACTCTCTAAAATAATTTCTATCATCCGTGAATCATTAAACGGTGAGGAGGTGGATTATACGCAAGGCAGTATTCGCACAGCGGTTTTTCTGCTTGCTATTCCAATGATTTTAGAACTGAGTCTGGAAAGTGTGTTTGCTTTGGTCGATATTTTTTTTGTAAGCAAACTCGGTTCAAATGCCATTGCCACCGTTGGATTAACTGAATCAGTTATCACTTTGGTTTACTCGGTTGCAATTGGGTTAAGTGTGGCAGCAACAGCAATTGTTGCACGGCGCACCGGCGAAAAAAATCAAGATGCAGCTGCACATGCCGGGGCGCAAACCATATTAGTCACCTTTTTTATTTCGCTTCCAATAACTATTGCCGGAGTTTGGTTTGCCCCGGAAATTCTTACACTGATGGGTGCTTCAAAGAAAGTGATAACAGAAGGAGCCATTTTCACCCGTATAATGTTCGGTGGAAGCATCAGCATCATGTTGTTGTTTTTAATCAATGGAATTTTTCGAGGCGCAGGCAATGCGGCAATGGCTATGCGCAGTTTGTGGATTGCAAGTTTGGTGAATATTATTCTCTGCCCCGTACTAATCCATTTTTATGGCTTAAAGGGTGCAGCTATAGCAACAGTAATTGGAAGAAGTTCCGGAGTCATTTATCAATGTTATTATTTATTAAAAGGAAACGGTTTGTTGAAATTTACTCGACTGCATTTTACATGGGATAATGTTATTGTAAAATCCATAATCAATATCGGATGGCCTGCAGCATTCCAATTCATTATTGCCAGTGGCAGTTGGATTGTGCTGGCAAAAATTGTTGCCGAAACCGGAGGCACAGATGCATCGGCAGGTTACCAGATTGCTATTCGCAATGTAGTGTTCTTTATTTTGCCGGCGTGGGGTTTAAGTAATGCCGCAGCAACTCTGGTAGGGCAAAATCTAGGAGCCAAACAAATAGAGCGCGCAGAAAAAAGTGTGATGCTCGCAACAAAGTACAATGTCATCTTCATGAGTTTTGTGAGTGTTCTTTTTATTTTCTTCTCCTCTCCCATTATTCGCTTTTTCACGCACGACGAACATGTAATTTATTATGGTTTAATGTCACTTCAGATTTTCGGAGCGGGATATATTTTCTACGGCATCTCTATGGTGATGACCCAAGCACTCAATGGCGCCGGTGATACCCGCACTCCAACCATTATTAATTTCGTTTGTTTCTGGTTAGTGCAAATTCCTCTCGCCTATTTTCTTGCAGTTGTTTTGGATATGAAAGCCGAAGGCGCAGTAATAGCAGTGCCGGTTGCCGAAACAGTTATTGCCTTGGTGGCGTGGTATTATTTTAAAAAGGGAAAATGGAAAACCATTAAAGTATAGTGGTGTGGAATTTCATTTTCAGCACGAATAAAATTAAATGCTCTTTAATTATATTTTTCAACAATAAAAAAAGCAACTCGTTGATTTCCTTTTGTATCAATGAAAATAATTTTTCTGAAAATAAATTTCTCAAATACCCAATTAAATAGTTCAAGTTTACTCCTGTTCAAACAGGGCTCTGTGGTTGAACTAATTTCCGGATCTTGCCGCTTAAAAACCGAAATAACTTCATAACTTATTAATGGACAATAAACTTTATATCTGAAATTCCAGACGGCAAGGCAAACCGAAATAACCGAATCTTTTGTAACTAGAGGTGCAAAATATTTGTCGTCAATATGCGAATCAATATCAGGATAAATCAGTGTATCAAAATCAGCTGTGACAACGATTATACACGGGCGATATTTTTTATAATTGTTTTCCTTTGTTTTTTTCTGCGCATGTACTGTAAACGAAATAAGCAACAGAAAAAATATCAAGTTGGCTTTCGAACTCATTTCATCAAGTAAATAATCTTTTATTCCTTCAACTATCTGAAAACTAAAATTCAATGCCTTAAATAACAACGGCTATTGTTGGTCAGTCAGTTTGTTATTTACAATACCTAAGAAACCGGAAAATCATTTATTAAATGTGGTTACTTGTTGCCTGCACTTTCAGCAAACCAAATTCCCTCAACAAACATTTTACCTAACAATCAACTTGTTCATTGAAACATTATCAGCAGTTATAGTTTCAACCAAATAAATTCCAGCAGGAATATTTTCAGTTGTCAATCGAATAAATTTTTCAGCTGGAGAAAATTCTTTTACCAACTCTCCGGTAATTGTCATAATTCTTACACGAGAAAATTCATTGGGTGAGGTAATGGTAAAATGATCAGAAGCTGGATTCGGGAAAATTTTTATTTGTGGTTTTTCAAGTGCGCTATTGATAATAGAGGTATTGCCACCATTGCTGCGGAAACTAAATGCTTCAAGAAAAACACCGCTGTCATATATACCGTCACCTGCATCGGCAAGGGCAATTTTAAAATGATAAGTTGAAGATGGCACTACCACCGAAAACGCCTTAAGGTTTACAGTAAATCCATCAAGAGAAATATATTGACCTGCCGGATTTTCATTATCATAAAAGTAGGCGGAATTTGAAGTTGCATTCACATAGTTTGTTGTTACGGGAATTGTTCCGCCTGGTAATGCTGCAACATTTACTGTTCCGCTAATTCCAGGGCCTGAAAGAAAAATGGCAAACACATCGTTGAACGAACTGCCAACAAATTCGGGATATTCTTCAGAGCCGAAAGCAAAATTAAATTCAAGTGTATCACCTGTTGGCATACAATCAAATTCAATTACACATGCATCGTAGGTTTGCATACCACTTAATACAGTTAAATCAGAATCACCCGGAAGCCCCATGGGATTTGAAGTGGAACCCACATCATTTGAATCAGCCAGAGTTGACACATCGCCTGTGCTCATAACAAAACCATCAGTAATTGCCAATTCAGAAGTACCGTTGAATTGACCGTATGATGTAAGGCCGCAGTTAATGGTTAAATTGGTAATGCTCACTCCAAGTCCTTCGAGTAGCGAGACCGTGGCAGTATCACTTAAGCCGGATTGAATGGTTAGTTGGGCGCTGGAAAAATTAACACTGAATAAAAATGAAATCAGAATTGCAATTTTTGTTTTCATCTGAAAAAAATTTTTTTACAAAAGTAAATTTTCTAAGCAGATTTATTGTTGAATTTCTTACAGTAAAATAAAAAGATGAATCTTATAATTTTACTTTACCCCTTGCGTTAAACTTGTAGCTCTAATTCATTCTAACAATGAAAATAGTTTTCACCTTTCTTGTTTTCATCTTATGCATTCTGCAAAGCACTGCCTGCGGAAATTATTACTACACGCTGGACCGCGAGGGCACCTTTCATGAAGCAGATGATATTCTGGTTCCGTTCAATAAGAATTTCAAGTTGGAAATGAATGTTCAGAAAATGAAATTGCTTTCAGCAAAACTCAAGAAAGAAAAATCATACATGTTGCTTTCTGATTATGCGCTATGTCTCTTGAAACTCGGAAAAGTAAATGAAGCAGTGGCATTGCTTGCAGAGTTGGAATTGCATTATCCCGATGAATATAAAATTGCCAGCAACCTCGGCACTGCATATGAACTCAGCGGGCAAAACGACAGCGCACTCAAGTACATAAACCGCGGACTGTTTCTGTACTCCAACGACCACGAAGGCAGCGAATGGATTCATATAAAAATTCTGGAGACAAAAATTGCACTCAGCAAAAATCCGGATTACTTAAAAACTCATACCGCTCTTTCATTGACCGATGCACAATTGCACGATAGCTTAGTGCGCAAACAATTCACACTGCAAATGCGCGAGCGGTTCCCGTTTACTCCCGCACCAAACGAATTAATGGCTGCAATAATGAGCGAACTTGGCGATTGCTGTGCAAACACCAGCAGCATTGAATATGCAAAAGCCATTTACCAGATTGCAAATGAATATTACGGCGCGCACTCTCTGCTGCTTGACGAAAAAATTATGGAGATGCAAAAACTGGTGAATAAATATTTGAATAAGCATCCTAAGAAACATCCGTCCGACGAAGGCGAGCATTCTAAAATGGGTGTATTGAAATACACCTCACTCATTCAGGATAATCAAACAGATAAATATGAAATCAACTGGGATAAAATAAATACGGATGTTGATTCTCTTCTGGCCATGGTAGATTTAACGCTCACACCTCTGAAAGCAAAAGAGCAGTCGGTTGATGATGAGTTAAAACTTGCATCTGATAATTCAGTTCAGGTTATAATTCCGGATACTACTGTTACAAATGAAACCGGAAAAACTTTCTGGATAATTACTTCCATCATTGCGGCAATGATTTCAGCATTTGCATTTATGATTTTCAAAATGAGGAAGAGATGATTTAAAATTTTAGAATTTCAATTTTAGAATTTAGAATATTCTGATTTAATACTTGTTAATTATATAAGGCAAACAGATATGACAGAATCCATAGTTACAATTGGTATAAAAAAAATGTCCTTATAAATTGAATTCCGATATGAATAAATCAGTATATCTAAATTTTTAGTGACAACATTTAAGCATGGTCGATATTTTTTGTAGTTGTTTTCTCTTGGATTTTTTTGTGCTTGTATCGAGAATGAAATCAGAAACAGAAAAAATATCAGAATGGCTTTCATCAGTAAAATAATTTTTCAAAAATAAATTTACCGGTTTAAATTTTTCTTTTTGTTATAATAAATTATCAGTCTGCTGTTTTATGGACTTCAGAAGTTTCGCCATTTATACTGCAGGCATCACCAGCGTTTCAGATAAAAGCTATTATTCTAAAACAGTTAAAACCAAAATAAAACTTACGGGCTCCATAGCGCGTTTTGATTCGAGCAATTTTTTTAATTCAGGAGCGTCAGCATTTTCAGTTGAAAAATAATTTTCAAGCTCTTTTAAAAAAGTAGAGAAATTTTCCTTTTGAATTTCGCAATTGAATTTTAATTGTGTGGGCGACTTTTTTTTGTAATTCGTTAACTTACCGTGTCTACTGATAATGTGTTCGCACTCTTTTATTGCGCGTCGTTTTATATTTTCAAGTTTCGGTTGTAATGAAATAATCCATTCAATATTTTCAGATTCCATAAAAGTGTTTTATAAATTTCAGTGTATTGGGGTTCAATTAAAATGTTTAACAGGTCAGGGATTTCTATCAGAAAAAAAAAATTCTGATTTGATGCCTTTGACAATTTCAGCTTGTTTTTTTTAGAATCTAAAAATTTTTACTTTTTACTATCGGTAAATCTAATTAGAAAACTCAATCAGCTTTACTTTGTTTTTCATCAAGTATTGCCTGATAATTTGTTGAGAATCGCGATTATCGTTATACAGTTTTATATTATCAATCAGTTCAGCCCAACCCGAAATTGCATTTTGCTCATCAATGTATCCAAAACCTTTAAAGCGACCTTCTTCTAAACAAACAATTGCTTTCTCGCCAATGGTTCTTCCGGCTTCAACAATTGCAAGGTTTTGTTTTGATTCGTTTGTGAAATACTTAATGGCCTTTTGAACCCGCTTGTTATAAATATCTGGAAGTTCCAAACCTGCACAAGCTCCATTGCATTGATGTACAGAATGGTAAAAACACGGCCCGTGGCTTTCATACAAGCCAATTAATTTCTGACAAAGTTTATAGTTATCAAGAATGTGCTGCAATGCTGCCTTTGCTTCTTTAAGTGTTGCAAAAGTTACAATGCCGGTTTTATCATTTGATTCCAGTGCGTCAGCAGATAAACAGAGATATCCTTCTTCATTTTTACTAACACAAATTCCGAAATTAAATCTGTTGCGCCGGAGTGCCCGGTTAAAAAAAGGTTGCTGCTTTTTTATTTCTTCCGATTCCAGCAACAACGCTACAAGTTCGCTTCCGGTTAGTGTATAAGTAACATCAGCAATCAAGCGCTTCATCATCGATGCCTTTTTCGAATTCTTTCCATCCAGGTGTTGTAATACTCTTGACCTTATGCTCGTGCTTTTTCCTATGTAAATGATTCTACCTTCTTCATTGTGTAAATAATAAACCCCTGTTGATTCAGGTAATTCATCTAATTTTTCCTTATTCAGTTTCATGTTCAAACCGCTGAACGCAAACCTTGATGGCGAGATTCTGGTTTCAATGTATTCTTTATTAATTCCAAACAACATTTCAAACAACCGTGCTGTTGCAACTGCATCACCTGCTGCGCGATGGCGGTCATTCACTTTTATCCCAACAGAATTACAAAGGT
>JAHEZG010000406.1 GCA_023251195.1 Chitinophagaceae bacterium
AATCAGTTTATTGATTTATTTAGTTTTGATTCATGAATAAATCAGAAATACAGGAACAAATAACTGAAAAACACAAACAGTTTATCCATTTGATAAACTCATTATCTGAGTCTGAATTTCTTTTTGCACCTGAATTAAAATGGACAGGTGGTCAGCAATTAGAACATATTATTCTTAGCATTACTCCATTAATTAAAATTCTACGGTTGCCTCCGTTTTTTTTAAAAATAGTATTTGGAAAAGCAAATCGGAAATCAAAAAACTATGAAGAATTGGTATTTAAATATCGTTTGAAACTTGAACAGGGAGGCAAAGCACCAGCTGGTTTTATTCCCCGAAAGGTATTGTATACTGAAAAAGAAATAGCTGTTTCAAATCTACAGTTAGTGTTGAAGAAATTAAGTTCGCAAGTATCAAAATTTTCTGAGGAGCAATTGGATTTATTAGTTATTCCGCATCCGCTGCTTGGGAAATTAACTCTTCGTGAAATGTTTTATTTTACAATTTATCATGTACAACATCATCATGAAAGTATCATCCGAAATTTGAAGAGTTGATGTTTTCTGAAATGGAAATGCTGATAACTGAAATTTATTAACAACTAATTTTTAATGGTGCGAAGAATGAAAAAAGCAGTATTCATCATTTTTATTACCTGTTTCAGTGCTCATTGTTTTGCGCAGCAAAATAAATTATCCATTGATAGTTTACCTGTTGTGCTGTTAAACGGATGGAAATATTCTGCATATGATAATCCGGCAATGGCAACTGCAGATTATGATGATAGTAACTGGACAAAACAAAGTGCCTACATTGATATTTCAGAAAGTCGTTCCGGATTTTTTAAAGGGTTTGGTTGGTTTCGTTATCGCTTTGCGGTTGATTCAAGTCTGGTAAATATTCCGCTTGCAATTTCTGTTGAACACCCGGGTGCTTCAGAAATTTATTTAGATGGAAAATTGATTGTTCAATACGGATTCATAAATGGAAAAGACAGCAGCGTTTATTACAATCCGATTAAAACACCTGAAATAATTTATCTGGCAAAGTCAGGCGACCATTTATTTGCTGTTCGATATGCGAATTACAATCTTGGAGAAAATTACAATTCAGGTTTTCGTTTTGTGCTTGGTAAAGCCGGCCAAATGATAGCACAAAAAGAAACAAATGGCATTGCAACAACTTTTATTTCAGTTTCACTCGGCTTTATTTTTCTCACGCTCAGTTTTCTTCACCTGTTCTTTTTCCTATACTACCGGAGCATTAAGTCAAATTTGTTTTTCAGCATTTTTATGTTCAGTGTTGCCACGCTGTTTTTTATTTTATTTATCGGTTCACTTGCACACAATCCACTGGTGGTTTTAAAACTCCGGCTCATCACTTTCTTCTTCATTGCATTCACTTGTTTATCGTTTACTTTTTTTATTCACTATTTGTTTTCCAAAAAAACAAAATTCTGGCTCTGGCTTATTGCCCTGTTCAATGTGTTTATGCTTGTATCACTCTTTTGGTTTGAAGATATTTTTCCGATGGCTATCACATCGCTTATAATCGGTGTTTGTTTTTACGGTTTGTTCAGTATTGGAGCGGCCCTCGTACAAAAAGTAAAAGGAGCATGGATTATAGGTGCAGGAATTTTATTCTTCATTTTGTTTTTACTTACTGTGATTGCTTTTGCAATTATCAATGGCAATTTCGAATTAAACGACAGCACACTTTTAGGGAAAATACTTTTACTGGCGTGTATACTCGCAGTGGTGAGTATTCCGCTTTCCATGTCTATTTATCAGGCATGGGGATTTTCTGAATTGAATAAAGATTTAACAAAACAATTGATTCAAGTAAAATATTTAGCCGGAATAACTTTAAAACAGGAAAACGAAAAAAAAGAAATTCTTGAAAATCAGAAAGCTGAATTGGAAATAAAAGTAGAAGAGGGAACACATGAATTAAAAGTTGAAAAGAAAAAATCAGATGATTTATTGTTGAATATTTTACCCGAAGAAGTTGCAGAAGAACTAAAAGCAAAAGGCAGCGCCGATGCAAAACAGTTTGATGATGTAACAGTCATGTTTACTGATTTCAAAAACTTCACTCAGATTTCTGAAAAACTCTCTCCAACTGAATTGGTAAACGAAATTCATACTTGCTTCAAAGCATTCGATAACATCATTTCAAAACACAACATTGAAAAAATAAAAACCATTGGCGACTCATACATGTGTGCCGGTGGTTTACCTGTAGCAAACAAAACAAATGCAGAAGACATTGTAAAAGCAGCAATAGAAATTCAGGAATACATGAACACACCGCGCAGTACTGATGCCTTGAGCAATGGCGAAGTCTCCCCTTCGGGGAGATTTAGGGGGGCTGTCAGAATCGGAATTCACACCGGGCCTGTTGTAGCAGGAATAGTAGGGGTGAAAAAATTCGCTTATGATATATGGGGTGATACAGTAAACATTGCATCACGAATGGAATCAAGCGGCGAAGCAGGAAAAGTAAATATCAGTGGCAGCACATATGAATTAGTGAAAGATAAATTCACTTGCATTCACCGCGGAAAAATTCAGGCAAAAAACAAGGGAGAGATTGATATGTATTTTGTGCAGCAATGAAAACAATAATTTTTTCAATCCTTATTTTTTTTGGGTGCAACAGGACTGTTGCGTTCGCACAAAAATCTGTAGAAGATAGTTTGAAGAATAATTTTTTAAAAGCAAAAAATGATTCTGCAAAGAGAAACCGGTTAGAAGATTTAATGTTTTTCTATATGCAGGACAACACTAAAAATTCTGAACAAAAATTGCATGAACTTCAATCACTCCTTCAAAATAATGAAAACAAAAAATTCAGTTATAAGTTGCTTTTATATCGCGTAGTACTTACGCATACCACCGATAGCATTGTCGAATCACGAAAAATCCTGAATGAATATTCAGAGCAATGTCTCAAACTCAAT
>JAHEZG010000095.1 GCA_023251195.1 Chitinophagaceae bacterium
AATCCCAAAATAATATTCAATATATTCGTCAACTCAGATGCTTGAGGTAAAGCTGTTTTTAATACACGCACCAAAATGTAAGAAGCTCCCGCAATAATTGTCAGGTACCATAAAATGCGTGGTATCATTTTATGCAACTTCATTAAGATACCAACGACAATTAAATGCAATCCAAAAACAATTAATCCGATTGACCATATTTTTTGAAACGAATTGTAATTATCAGTAATGATGGTTTTGGATTCGTTTGGGTGAATAAAATTTATTGCAAGGAAGTAGGTTGCTATCCCGAACATCACGGTATAAATAATTCGCAATGCAAATGAATAGAGCGCGAGTTTTTTGTTGTCATTTTTAAAATATAAATAAAGCGACCATGAAACTACAATATCCAGTAACAGCACAACTAAAATTCCGATGAGCATATTTTTGTAGAGTGGCAAATTCGCCATCAAATTATTTTGAGCACTATCCATTTTAGCGGGGTCGAATATTTGGGGGAGTGCATATCCAAAAGAGAATCCTGCGACTACAGCCATCAGTAATAGTGAGTAGCCGGTAAGTTTTGCAATGTTTCTATTCTTAATCATAGAATTATTTTTTTCTTAATAATATAAAACTAAAGAATGAAAGCAAAAGTGTTACAGGTGTAAAAAATCATTGTTTCCAATGTGCTTTTTGAAATCAGGTTTCCCAATGTATTTAGCAGAAACAAAAAAAACATAATCCATATTGCGATTGATATAATTTTTGCCGGAATTCTGTATTTCAGCAATTCTGTTTTTATCAAAATCACTATCAAAAAAACAATGTTAATGAATAAGGAAATGGATTCCATTAAATACATTTCTTCAATAGTTTTCATTCCTCCACCCCACACAATTGTGTAGTCAATTACTTTCATAAGCACTAAAAAATGAAAGATGATTGTCAATATAAAGATTAAAATCATTCCTATTGAAGCAGTTTTATAAAGGAGTTTTTCCAATTGCCCTGTCAAGATTGCTGGTGTTCTGTGCGTAGTATTATCTGAATTGCTTGTCATTTTATTTGAGGCGTTTTTTTTACATTGAAATTGTGTCGCTGAGAATTACGAAACTTAATGACAATGATGTACATGTTCAGCAATCATATCATCATTCGTTTTATCTGCATCAATAACTTCAAAGTTTGCCATCATTCCTGCGGCATGATGTTCAATAATATGACAATGATACATCCATGTACCCGGACGATTATCAGGCATCCATGCAATTTTTGTTTTACTTCTTGGTGTTAAATTAATGGTGTCCTTCCACGCAAGATGTTCCGGTGCTTTGCCATTCTCCTCAATCACCTGAAAGAAAAATCCATGCAGGTGAAAAGGATGATCCATTAAACTGGTGTTTGATACTTCCCAAATTTGCAATTCACCAACTCTTACCGGTTTGTCATTCACATGCACGTCGTTGTTCACGAGAAAATCCATTCCGTCTTTTAAACTTGGTCCGACTGAAAGTTTTACCTTTCTCGTAATAACAGCATCTTGCTTTGCCAATGGTTCAATCTTTCGCAGTGCTTCAGGTATGAACGCAACTGAAGATTTTTTTTCTCCAACTAATACAGTTGCAAACTTTTGTCGCTTTGCTTTCAGGAAAGTGCTTCGGTTATACTCTAATGATTCGATTGCAAAAGTTTCTCCTTCAGTAAAAGGTCCCGCTGCAATATCTATTCTTTCTCCGGGTGTTATTAATGCTTCTGTTACAGTTCGCGGATGCTCCAACAAACCGCCATCGGTTCCTATAATTTTAAATTCCTTTCCGGCGAGGTGTAACACAAAGTATCTAGCACTGGATGAATTGATAAACCGCCACCGCTCTGTTTGACCTGCATGAATATTTATGGTCGGATTTTCTTTTCCATTTATTAAAAGTGTACTGCCTTCGCGACCATCATGTCTTTCAACAATGCGCGGTAAAAACCATTTGGGTGTTGTAAATTCATTTTCCTTATTCAGTTTCATATCGTCAATCATAAATATTTTTTCGCCATCAAAAACCGGATCAGTTTTATCCTCTACTATCAATGCGCCGTACATTCCTTTTTCTATCTGAACAGTTTCATTCAAATGTGAGTGATACCAGAATGTTCCGGCATCGGGCACAACAAAACGATATACAAAAACTTCGCCCGGCTGAATTGGTTTTTGAACTACACCGGTTCCGTCCATTACTGCGGGAATTCGCAATCCATGCCAGTGAATCATTGTTGGCTCACTCAGATTATTAGTTACGCGAATAACAAGTGTATCACCCACAGTTGCTTTGATTGTTGTACCCGGAACCTGCTTATTAAATCCCCACGCTTTAATTGTTTTGCCTGGAGCAATGTCCCAGTTAAACTCACTTGCTTCCAGGTTGTATTCTACTGTTTTAGTTTGATTTTTCATTTTCATTTTTTTTGAGTTTGAATAATTTTCTGTTCGTGTATTTTTTATTTCAAACGAATTCCTACTCTGAATTCCAATGAAACATTCGCCAGGTTTCCATCTATTGCATTGATGCTTGCACTTCTGAACGGATATGGATAAAGCGGAATAATCATTCGGTAACAGAAGAAAACTTTTTTATTTCCAACTTTCACATTGTACATCAAGCTGAAATCCGGGCTAACAGTTTTTACAGATGCTGTTACATTATCAAATTCCGGATTCTCCAATGTCTCTTTAAAAGCATTGTATTTTATTCCAGCTAAAAGTGAAAATGTATGTGATGAGTGTCTGGTGTAAAGCGAAGTGCCGATTCCGATTTTTTCACTGACAGAAAAATTGTAATTGGTTTTTATGTGATTGAACTCACGCAGAAATGCGCTGTTCGCTGAGTATGAAGTATAGGATACAATGCCTGCGCGTTTTTTAAAATTCCACTGCGAAACATTACTGATTACTAAATCAAAAATTGGCCAGGGGTTCAGACCAATTGCGGGTTCAAAAGTTAGCTGGTGCAAGTGGTAGTTCTTTAATTTAATCTGGGTTGAATCTTTTGGTGTTGAAGCTGCCGAAAGATTAAAAAAAATGAAGAAGGCGGTTAAAAGTTTTATGTTTTCCATTTTATTATTTTTTGGGGAGTTTGAAATTGGTTGGTGAAATGATTATCTGTTTTGAAAATAAAAGTTTAATGCTTCAATGATGTTTTCGTTTTTAGAACCCATGTGATCAAGGCGCGGAACGAAATGACTCTTGATTGCTATATCCGGATAATTGTTTTCAAGTTGCTGATAAAATGCTTCAAATGGTGCGAGCATTCTTCCTTCATTTTCCAATTGCCCCAAACCCATGTACACCAACTGATGATTTTCTTTATTAATGTTTCGGTTTTGTTGTTCCATCTTAAATAAAATTTCATCATCGAACCATAATGAAGGGCTTAGCATAAGGTAGTTGCCAAATACCTGATTGTAATTTGCAAAAGCAAAAGCAGCAAACAATCCACCGAACGAATGACCGATAATTACCCGGCTAGCTCTTGTAGTATCTGCAGCATAATCACCTTCCATTTTTGGAATTAATTCATCTTTAATAAAGAGCATAAATTTTTCTGCTCCTCCTCCACCAGAGTTATTTACATTGGTTGGAGTGTAATCAACGGCACGGTCGTAACCGTAACCGATACTGACTACAAGTACATTTGAAGTGGAATTGGCGTGACTTATTTTTTCGCAATGGTTGGCTACGAAACTGAAATTTTCTTCACCATCTAAAACATACATGGTTGCATACTTTTCTGTTTCGGGATTATAATTTTCAGGAACTGAAACTTTAATGTGATAGTCAGCTCCATTAGAAATTGAATGAATGGAAAATTCTTTTGTATTAATGGGATTGAAAACTTCTTTCTTGCAGGAAGAAATAACAAGGACAAGGAGGATGGCGATTAAATTTTTCATTTTTTTTGTTTTGGGTAGTGAGTTTGTTTTTAAAATAAAGCCGCCCCCGAAGGAGCGGCTTCAGTTTGTAATTAGCTGCAAGAGCTGTTACAGTTGCACGCAGTTCCGCAAGTGCATTTACCGGATTTAGAAGTTGTACCACAAGTACAAGTTCCGCACAAGCAGGTTTCGCAGGTGCAATTTGGATTTCCACAACCGGAGTTGTTGTTCAGAGCGTTTTGGCTCATTACTGTTGTTTTTTTCATGATCATTTATTTTGTTTGTTAATGATGGGACAAAAGTATTTTGGTCACCAGCGGTGGTGTTATGATACTTTGGGTAAGGGTTGTGAAATTTTGGGATTACACTTTATCGAGCGCTTTGCGCTTCGCAATGCCAACCTCTTTGAAGTAAGATGGTGTTAATCCTGTTACTTTTTTGAATTGGGCAGAGAGATATGCGGTGCTGCTATAATCCAACTCAAGAGCAATTTCTGAAAGTGTCAGCTGACCATAAATGAGCAGCTCTTTTGCTTTTTCAATTCGTTGTTCAATAAAAAAATTCTCAATCGTTCTGCCTTCTACCGAGGAGAACGAACTGCTGAGGTGCGTATATTCGTAATGCAGTTTTTCTGAAAGGTAAACAGACAGATTGAGTTTGGTTTCCTTATCAACCACTTCATTTCGTGCTCTTTTAATAACGAGCGCTTTTATTTTTTCAATCAGTCCGGTGAGGTGGTTGTCAATTAATTCGAACCCTACCTTTTTTAAACCGGCTGAGAGGTTTTCCTTTTGTTCATTGCTTATCTCCTTCGCTAAATGAATTTCGCCAAACAATACTTTTTGAAAAGGTATTTCTTCCTTCGTTAAAATATCTTCAACCGACAACACGCATCGGTGACAAACCATATTTTTTACAAGCAAGATACCCGGTGTCATATAAATAGAGAGTATTTATAAAAGCGAAGGTATTATTCTTGACGATTTTTGAAATAAAAAGTGAATCTAAAATCTTGTAAATTTGAATAATGAAAGTCCTCCGAGAAATCGGGGGGCTTTTTTATTTTGTTACTGTTCTTTTGAGCGAGAGAATCAATACAATTGCGAAAACAATAATGCCCATGTAAACCTGTTGCTTGTATATGGCGATGAGTGCGGTGATGAAAAGAATAGTCATTATAAAATTGGAGAGCAAACAAATGATGAATACAATTTTCTCTGATGATAGTTTTTGTATCGCGAAAATAAGTTGTTGGTCAGCAGACCGGACAACAGGAACTGAGCAACGGAGAAAATCACAGAACTATTTCATCTTCAAAAGCTTTTCTCTAAGCTGTTCTCCTTTTTTATTTTCTAATTCGAACCAATACAATCCATCAGGAAAGTTTTTTAAGTCAAACTGAAAAGTATTTTGTCCGGAAATATTTTGGGTGAAAACCAATTTACCAAGTGCGGAATAAATATTTATTTGAACGAAATTATTTTTTTCATCGAAGCGGATATTAAAAACACCGGAAGATGGGTTGGGGAAAATGTTTATGGAAGCTGACCCATCACTTACTGTTTAGATCGCATTGGAGAAATCCAACTCAACATCGTCCACTACAAGGGTTCCTCCTTCAAATGCAGTATCAGGATTGGATGAAAAAAATGCAACGACTATGGAATCAGGAGCAATCAATGAATCCCAATCAGCAATATTCAATTCAAAGAGTGTATAGGATGAAGCAGGTGGTAATTTCAAAATTCCAAGTCCAATGGTGTCGGGCTGATTTAATCCGCTGTTCCATTTTTTGTTTATTGCAATTACATAAGCAGAATCGCCGGAAGTGATGGTAGAGAATTTATAATATCCTCTGACTTTTTTTGTTTTTGAACCAACCGGCTCTCCGCCGGTAATCGGAAGAATTGTGTAATCGGGAATGCTCTGTGTTTTTGCATGACCGCACACTAAACCTCCGGCTCTTTGTGTTCCGAAAATATTTTGTGATTTGATTTGCGCTGCAAAGCTACCTGCATGTGCGCCGACAGATTTTGTTATGCCTGCTGAATTAAATTCGGTTACCGGATTTGTAGATGACCAATCGGATGGCTGGTGCCAATCGAAAGGTGGTGGATTGCCTGATGAATCCCAATGCTCGAAGCCCGGATTTGGTAAAGAGGTTTGAGCAAATGATTTTATAGCAGAACCGAAAAAGAAAAACAGCGAGAGAAAGAATAAGCGTGTAATTGTTTTCATGGAAATTTTTTTTAGCGCAGGAAAGTTAAGATAAGAAACACTACTTTTAATATTCTAATAAACCTGAATAATTCATAGCTCTACATTTATTTGGAGTTAAACATGATTTTTATAAATCATCTTCCATAATACTCTTAATCATTCTATTTGTTAATGGTTTTGAATAAAATTGTTTTACTGCAGGAAAATTTTTTGCCCGTTCAATATCACGGCTATCAATAGATGAAGTAAGAATATAAATATTGATTTTCTTTTTCACCTCCTCATTTAATTTTTCAAAATAACTTAAAAAATTCCATCCATCCATAACAGGCATATTCAAATCGAGCATCAGAATGAAATTTTTTTCACCTGAAAAAACAGCACCATTTTCTGTAATCCACTTCATGGCTGAAAAACCACCATCAAAAATTTTGAATTCAACCTCGGGCATTGTGCGTTTGAATATCATTTGACAAATCTGTAGATCAATCGGATTGTCGTCTACTAAAATGATTTCTTTTTTCATCAGATTTTTCATTGCTTGAGAATATTTGAAAAATAAATTAAAAATATTTTTCGATTAAAACAATTTTAAAAGACCAATTGATTTGATTAAACGATTATTGAATAGTACAAAGTGATAAATGTCATCATGACAATTGTCATGCTTCGCAACTATTGATATTGCCTTCAGGTATGAATGCTCAGAAATAAAAAAACACAAACGGAATATTCAAGTGACAACTGTTAAAATAGTGCTTTCTCATAGAGTGAAAATTTTGCAGCTGAAATGCAATTTATTATCAACCATTTTGCTCTTAGCACCTTTTATTTTGGTTCTTGAAAATGAATTTGCAGTAGCACAAACAATAGATTATTCAGTGCATGCAAATATTATTTACCACATCGCAAAATATATTGATTGGCCGGCAGATAAAAAGTCCGGTGATTTTGTAATTGGTGTGATTGGTGAAACACCATTATTCGAAGAACTTCGAAATGCGACACTGAATAAAAAGACAGGGAATCAAAATATAATTATTAAAAACTTTTCCTGTACGCAGAGTGCTTATAACTGCCAGATACTTTTTATTGATGATGATGAAAGTGGTTGTTTGAAAAGAATTGTTTTAATGACAACAGCAACTCCGGTTTTAATTATTACTGAACGACCCGGTCTTGCTTTAAAAGGATCATGCATCAATTTCATAATCGTGAATGATAAACTGAAATTGGAAATAAATAAATCAAACATTGAAAGCAGGAAATTAAAAATTGCAAATGAACTGCTCGGTTTAGGAACATTAATTCAATAATAAAAAAATGAAACGAAATAAATTTAAGATGAAACAATTTTTAAAGTACAGCATTGCTTGTTTAGTAATCCTGATTGCAGAATTAAAATCAGGATATGCTCAAACAGACCTTAGCACATTAACAGACAATGACACGCTGAGTCTGAAAGATTTGCTGAATGTAAAAGTGACAACAGCAAGTAAAAATTTACAGGAGTTAGAAATGGCGCCGGCTACTGTGGTAGTTGTAACGAAGGAGCAAATTAAAATGCGCGGGTATCAATCATTATTGGATGTAATGTATGATTTGCCGGATGTAAAGATTGACGATAAAATTTATTCGGGCACCCGCAACAACTTTGTTGTTCGTGGCACTCCAGGTCAGGATAAATTTATCATACTGCTTGATGGCAATCGAATATCCTCTCCAATAGATGAAGCACTGCCGGTTATGGAAAACTATCCGGTGAATTTTGCTGAGCAGATTGAAATTGTGTATGGCCCTGCATCGGCATTGTATGGTGCTGATGCTGTTTCGGGTGTCATAAACATTATTACAAAAAAGAATCCTTCAAAGAAATCACTTGGTATTGAAGCTTCTTCAATTGCCGGTACTTATGGATATACCAACAACACTCTTTTCATTTCAAAAAAAATAAATGACAAAGTAAATCTTGTTGTATCAGGTCAGTATGCCTATGACAAGGGAGTTGATTACAGTAAATTATTTAAGGATGACAGTTCACTGAATGTTGATTCATATTCTACCGATACTATTTACAGTATTTATGGTCCGCTTACATCGTCAAAATCAATTTCACCACATTACGAAGCACCAACTGAAGCATATAACATCTATGCAGCGATTAATGCAACTGATTTTACATTTTCCTATTTCCGTAATTATTCTAAAACGCCATCTGCTTATGGCACCAATACCAGCAACAGTCTTTACAACAAAGATGCTTTTATAGCACAGGGTGTTGATATGATAAACAGCTCCTATAAAAAATCATTTCAAAAATTTACTTCTTCAACTTTACTTACCGGCAGCACATATAACCTTAACCCGAAATCCAATTACCGAAATCTCTATACGAATATGGATCCTGCATATAAATATGAAACATGCACCATGTTAAAAGGCGAAGAACAATTGGATTATAAACCATCCGAAAAATTAAACTTTACATTAGGAACAAGCTACGAAATCTATTCAGTTGTGCCTTATAGTGCCGACCTGGATCTGCCCGTAAATCAAAATGAATATGTGCATGGAATTTATCTTGGTACCGACACTTATTATAAACCGGATGGGTTGGCAGCTCAGTTTTATTTTATTAAATATCATAATTCCAGCGCGTATTTCCAGACACAATATTCGCCCGAAAAGAAAATCAATTTCACACTTGGGGTAAGGTACGATAACAATTCGCGCTATGGCAGCACAATTAATCCCCGTCTGGGAATCGTGTTTAAACCTTTTTCGAAGACAACAATAAAAGCACTTTATGGTTCTGCATTTCTTGCTCCGTCACCTGCCGATAATTATGCGTATTGGGGATCTTTTGTAACAGCAGATTCAGGCAAAACTTTCCATTCTTATTTCATGCACTTGCCAAACCCTGATTTGAAACCAATAACATCTAAAAATGCAGAGATAAATATTCGCCAGTATATCACAAACGATCTGAGTGTTACACTTGATGGATACTACACTGTTCTTAGCGGGCTCCATGCGTTTGCCGATGATAACAATTCAACTCATTTATATAATAATTCGTTTAACGGAATTCCGGTTGATTACATTGAAATTTACACCAATCAGAGTCTGCAGGAATCATATGGTGGAAGCATTCAAGCAAACTGGAAAGCTTCGGCAGGAAGAATTCGCACCAACTCGTTTATTGCGCTTAGTTATGTAAATGGTGTTGTTAACAGCGCCCTAACTGAAAGTGAAGAAACCACTCCTGATATTCAGCTTGAATTTATTTCACCCTTTATGCTTCACGCCGGAGTTGATTTAAAAGCAGGTAAGTTCAGTTTTTCTCCCCGATTGATATTAATGGGAAAACAAAACCTGACAGGGATAAGCGATACCACCGGAAGTTTTTTAAAACGGCAGACAATAGCAGGATATGCTTTGCTGAATCTTACTGTAAGATTTAATGTCGTTAAAAAGATTTCAGTTTTTGGAACGGTGAACAATGCATTAAATCAAAAATATAAAAGTGTTGGATATGGAATGGACTTAACAAAAAATCCAACTGAACTTTTCAGAGGTCAACCCGAAGACCCGATAAGATTTAATGCAGGTATCAATATCAATTTCTGATTTTAAAAACTCTACTCCCGATTAATCTCTGCAGAGCTGAATAAAACACCAATCAAAAACACCCTCTGCAGGGATAAAGGGATAATAGAAAAAAAATAAACCATGAACTTAAGTATCAAAAAAAGAATCCACTGGAGTTTTTTCATTTTAGCATCCATATTTATAATCAACGGAGCTGTCATTGTTGCGACTCTTACCTACAATAATAAATTAGCGCTTCATCAATCAGAAGTGGCTGACCCGTCGCTGCAATCATTATACGATTTCAGAAAAATGCTGTTGCAATCCCAGATGTATTCTACCAATTGGGTTTTCCTTCGTGCAGGCGATGACGATAAACAGGAATTGAAAAATATTCACGAAACTGTTTATCCAACTTTAAAGGCGAAACTTATTGACCTGTCAGCTAAATGGTATCAAGCTGAAATGCGCGATAGCTTAAAAAATCTCTTTGTCGGATTTGAAGGATTGATGCTGAAAGAAAAATATATCATGAACAGTCTCACAAGTTTTGAAGATTATAACGACCCTGTAAAAAAATTCGGCGCCGAAGAATTATTGGAAAATGAAATTCTTCCAAATACAAATTCGCTGATGCATTCTTTAGTGCAAATTCTTTCAAAAGAACAAGCAGTTAAAAAAGCTGAAGAAAAAAGGCTTGAGCAATATTCAATTTTTATGCGCATGCTTATTTTATCTCTCGCCATAATGGTTGTTGGCTTAGTGATTTTTCTTTCCGGATATATGACAAGGGTAATTATCAAGCCCATCAATAAAATTATTGGAATTGTA
Organism: Chitinophagaceae bacterium; assembly: GCA_023251195.1. Taxonomy (GTDB): domain Bacteria; phylum Bacteroidota; class Bacteroidia; order Chitinophagales; family UBA10324; genus UBA10324. Next base: position 10,546 of record JAHEZG010000095.1, read on the forward strand.
AATGATTTAGGAAAAGGGAAAATCAACAAAGTGAATCATTATGCTAATGGGGATGAAATGGGAGAAATGATCAGAGCCGTTAATAATTTATCTGAAAATCTGAATTCATCGGCATCATTTGCCAGAGAAATTGGAAACAGAAATTTCACGAAACATTTTGAACCAATCAGTGAAGAAGACACGCTTGGCAAATCACTCATTACCATGCGCGACAATCTGGTATCAAGCGAAAAGAAACTCAATAAAACAAAATTGGAAATGGAAACACTCTTCAACAATATTGAAGAAGTGTTTTATTCAGTGGGTTACGATGGCAGTCTGCAAATACTTCAGATGTCACCGGCTTGCGATAAAGTTTTTGGTTATACCGCAACAGACTTTATAAAAAATCCAAGACTGCTTTATGAAATAGTAATTGAAGACGACAAAAAAAATATTGAAGCCAACAGGTACATTATGAACGAAGGAAAATCTGTGGTGCAGGAATACAGGATTCAGCATAGCGATGGATCTGTCCGATGGATAGAAACTAAAATTAAACCGACACTTAACAGCAAGGGTATCCTTACTCGTATTGACTGTGTTTCTTCCGATATAAACCTGCGCAAAGAGGCAGAGGAAACATTGGTTGCTAATAATGCGGAATTAAAAAAAACCAATTCAGAACTCGACAAATTTGTTTACAGTGTATCGCATGATCTGCGTGCGCCTTTAACTTCTATTCTCGGAGTAATCAATTTAACAGAGATGAAAACGCAGGAAGAGTTAACAAAAAAACATCTCGGGTTATTAAAAAACAGTGTAAACAAATTGGATGGTTTCATCTGCGACATTCTCGATTATTCAAGAAATGCAAGAACAGAAATTAATAATGAAGAAATAAATTTCAGTGAAATGCTGAAAGACATAACGGGCAACCTGAAATATATGAGCATGACAAGGGAAGTTAAAATTGATATTAACATATCAGGAGAATCGAAATTCAAAACAGATAAAAGCAGGTTAGGAGTTATTTTAAATAATCTCATTTCAAATGCAATACGATATCAAAATCCACAAGCCAATGCTCCATTTGTTAAAGTGGATATTAATTCTTCGGAACACGAAGCATTAATAAAAATTTCTGATAACGGCATCGGCATCAGCAATGAATACAAAGAAAAAG
>JAHEZG010000407.1 GCA_023251195.1 Chitinophagaceae bacterium
AACGGAATAAAAAAATTTATACCAACTATAAACAGTATTTCAATCATTGCAGGATTGATATTCGCATTAGTACTCCGGCTTTTTTTAACACAACAATACCAGGTGCAGGTTACATGGTCGATGATTGGGGTTGATGCATTTTTGAATAATAAAAATTTTATACCACTTGGTTTACTCATGGCATTCGAAGGATTCTGGTGGCTGGTGCTGCTCTCCCTATTCACTGAAAAAAAAATGGTGGCTGGTTTAAATTTCATACTCACCTGCCTGGTGCTGTTGGGCGCATTTATGGTTTATGATTTAACCCGATCAGTTGCTTACGCATTTCCTGCAATATTCATCGCCATCTTTTGTGTGAAAAATGAATTGAGTGAAATTTCATTTCAATCATTAGCAATTTTAGTTCTCGCTTCTTGCATTTTAATTCCTACTTACAGCATAATAAATCCAACAGTATCCTTTTTAGCTCCTTTTTATACCACAGTTTTTGATTTTATAAAGTAATTAAATCAAATTGAGTTGAATACCTTTATATCAATTTTAAGTGCAATGCAATTGATAAAATTGATTATTCAAAAATAAGAAGCCATGAAAAAAAGAGTTTTGCTTTTTCTTTTATTAAATCTCTTTTGTTGTAAAATTTATTCGCAACAATGGTTTTCATTGGATAGTGGGTTGATTGGTAATGGTCAGTTTGACCATGTTAATGCTTTTTGCGCAGATACAGTTCATAATATACTTTGGGCGGGTGGTTCTTTTCAAACAACCTTCAATGGGGACTCTTTAAATAGCTTGGGATATTGGAATGGCATTCAATGGCTTCCTTTTGTAAACATTGTTAATGGCGATACCTTTTTAGGATTTAAGGATGGAATAATTAACGATTTAATTATTTATGACGGAAAATTAGTTATCGCTAAAGAATGGTTTCCAAATGGAAATAGTTTTTATAATGTAGTAAGTGTCAATAGTGATAATAATAATGTAATGGGACTGGGTAAATTCAATGGATCAATTCATACCCTATGTATCTATCATGATACTCTATATGCCGGAGGAGAATTTACAACATATACTAATTTTTACTTCCCCTTTAATTCAAATAATGTCAGTCGAATTGCCACATGGAATGGAACAGATTTTACACCGGTAGGCAGCGGAATCGGAGTAGGAGGCATTGTATATGACCTATGTGTGTATAATGATAAGCTTATAGCTGCAGGATATTTTGAAGGTGCAGGTGGAAACTACTGTAAAAACATAGCTGCATGGGATGGTACAGCTTGGTCAGCAATTGGAAATGGGATTGGGCAGGCGGGAACTTATGATGTTATAGTCCATTCGGCAGAATCTTATCATAACAAGTTATTTGTGGGTGGGGATTTTGATTTATCAAGCACACAGGTTGGTCAGGGCTTAATATATTGGGATGGAATAAACTGGAACAATGCTGGAGGAGATTTTGGTGATGTACGCACAATTAAAGTTTTTAATGATAAATTATATGCAGGTCCCTGCAATTTTATTTTGCCTGTTAATGAAATCAGTTACTATGATGATTCAGTATGGCACAGCATGGGATATGGGCCAAGTGATGATGTGCTTGCAATTGAAGATTACAGCGGAAGCATTTATGCAGGAGGTAAATTTTTGAATATCCAAAACCCATTAATTTATACTGGTTATGTTGCACGATTTGAACCTGCTATTGATACCACCGGAATCGAAATAAATGAATCGAATGAAAATGAAATAAGTGTTTATCCTAACCCTTCAAACGAAACAATTTTCATTCATTACAATTTACAAAACAATTCAATTGTTACAATCTCGGTTTTTGATTTGTATGGCACAGAGAAAATAAAAAAGGAAATCAGCACACAACAATCCGGTACACAAACTGAAATTGTATCTCTTAAGGAATTACCACAAGGAATTTATTTCATCAGGGTACTATCAAATGAATTCAGCAATTCGGTTAAGATTGTTAAGAAATGAAAAAAGGAAGAGTAATCACTACCGGAATTATTCTCATTGCCTGTTTATTTCTTCTGCCAAAAGCAATTAAATACATTAGTTATAAAAAGTCGGTTGGTGTAGTAACTCAAATCGGAAGCAGTGTTTTTGCCGGTTTAAAAGGCCAACATGCTACGGTTCAATACCCAATAATTTTGTATTCCACTCCTGAATTTGGCAATATTTACTACCGGAAAACAAACGAGGTGCTTTTCGGTGTTCCTTCCGTTGGCGATAAAATTATTGTTATCTACAATCCAAAAGATAAGGAAGAAGCCTACCTCAACCGGTTCGGTAGTTTTTGGTTTGCGCTGCCTGATGCAATGTTGTTCGGCATACTTTGTATTTTATTAATTGGTATTGTGAATATTGTATTCGTAAAACCCCGTTTAAAATCAAAGACTTAACGCCGGCAATTAAATTTTTAAGTCACTTTAAATCCGCTGTTGGAAACCTTTAATCTTTGGTTTGGAATATAGCCTTATGCCGTTATATTTGCCGTCCCAAAAAAGGAGTTAACAATGTACGCAATAGTAGATATAGCCGGTCAGCAATTTAAAGTGGAAAACGGAAACGAACTTTTTGTTCACCGTTTAGAAGGAGAACCAGGCGCTAAAGTAGAATTTGAAAAAGTGATGCTTACAGGTGATGCTGCCAAGGTAAATATCGGCACACCATTCCTCAGCACTAAAGTTTCGGCAACCATAATTGAGCACATGCGTGCCGATAAAGTTTTGGTGTTTAAGAAGAACAAGCGCAAAGGATACCGCAAATTGAATGGTCACCGTCAGGATATGACCAAGATTAAAATTGAAAACATTAAATAATTAAGAACTTAACATGGCACATAAAAAAGGTGAAGGTAGTACCCAGAATGGTCGGGATAGTCACGGTCAACGGAGAGGGGTAAAAATATACGGAGGTCAATCAGCTGAGCCGG
>JAHEZG010000408.1 GCA_023251195.1 Chitinophagaceae bacterium
GATCACTGTTCACTGATCACTGTTCACTGATTACTGTTCACCGATTACTGTTCACTAACCTCAAACCACAATAATCACCACGGCAGCGCTCCAGTCGCTCATGCCGCTTTTATTTTTGGTGCGCACACGGAAATATTTTTTCGTTGCAGGAGCCAGTGAACTCACCGAAGTTTTCGCCACCTGTGTGAATGGTAAATCGGTCCAGGCAATGCCATCACTGCTCATTTGCCACTCATACACCGAGTTTTTACCGGCACCCTTTGCAGTCAGCAACACAACACCCTCATCGGTACTGTTTTTCGCTTCAATAGGCGCAGTAACACGCACACCATTCACCCGCACATTAAACCCTGCTGCTTCAATAATGGCTATGGCTGTTACACTATCTGCCGCCGCATTGGCTATGCCCTGCACATAACCCACTAAGGCAAGCAAATCTTTGTAGCAAGTATCGTAAATAATATTGCGCGCAGCAGCCGCCCCAACCACCCGGGTTTTGGCTTTCGTTTGCGCGGTTTCCAGGTTGTCGAGGTTAGCTGCTACACTGGCAAGCGTGGGCTTGGGAGTGGCAAAGTAACCAACGGCAGCACCAATGTTCAGGACAATGGTTTTCATGTTAAACACGAAGTCTTCGACTTTGCGGAATTTTGATGAGGTGAAACTCACCAGCGGAATTTTAGATTTTATTGACATGTGAAAAAAATTTAAAAAGTTAAAAAAAAAAGAAACTGTTACACCTCCCCGCTTTTTGTGAAGAGGAAAATGCGGAAAAAACTAAAAGAAGTCGGAGCGCGTGCGCGATGTAGCACTTTGCCTGCAACAGGTTTCCGTGCGGGTGTTACAGATTGAAATGCGGACACGAAAGGTGAAGGCGTGCGGGCAACTTTTTTCCTTACACTCACCATTTGTTCCATGGCGCGGGCGAAAAGAAGAAAGCACTTTGCGAATTGTGCCGCTGCGGACTGTAACAGTTCGCTGTTGCGGGCTAAAGGTGCAGGTACAGTTGCGAAAGTTGCCGGTTCGCTCACAACAAGTAACCATGCGCAGGTGAACTGTTCGAGGTGGCGGGCGACCGGAAGAAATGCGTGAGCGCGCGGTGAAAGTTTGTAGACGAATGCTTGCTTGTTGTTCACGACTTATGAATTTTTATAACCCAAAATTCAGGCAGCGCGCAAAATCATTTAACCCCAATAATGAGTAATGAAGGGTAAGTAGTTAATTGTAAGTATATTGCTTCTTGGTCTATTTACACTTCGACAGGCTCAGTGTGACATAGGCGCCTTTTAATACTGTCAGTCAGTTAATGAGTAATGAAGGGTAAGTAGTTAATTGTAAGTATATTGCTTCTTGGTCTATTTACACTTCGACAGGCTCAGTGTGACATATGCGCCTTTTAATACTGTCAGTCAGAGCTTGTCGAAGACTTTTTCCATTTACTGCCTGACTATTTTTCGAAGAATTAAAGTATACTGTTACACCCGCTTGTGAGGCAAAAAATTGCCATCATTATCAAACCCATTGCCGTGTGCATATTTAATAAGCGCCTGCACACTGTGAGTTCCGGTTCTGATATAAATGTTTTGAATGTGTGCGTGATAAGTGTTGACCGTAATATTCATTTTGTCGGCAATCATTTTGGTATCAGTACCCAGAATCAGCAAAATGATAATTTGCACTTCGCGCTTGGTTAAACCATCGGGATAATTCATAGCCGTTGATTTTTACTATTATACGCAAGATCGTAGAAAATATTACCCAATATCCGCAAATAACCCTAACAACGAGATTAATGCAGCAATATGCCCGACGAATTTTCCGTTGCTGCTATTCTTTGTCACTCTGAGCCAGTCGAAGCACATTATCCATTGTCATGCTGAGCTTGTCGAAGCACATTATCAGTTGTCATGCTGAGCCTGTCGAAGCACATTATCAATTTGTTATTTACTTTGGCATCATAAATATTTTATGGCTCATTACACAAAAACTGAAAACAACTAATTTCATTGCCGGTGAAAAAGAAAATAAAAATGCCCGTTGAACATGCTGCAACTATGCCTGATCATTCTGATGAGGTTCAACTCAAAATACTTGGCGAGCAATTAAAAATACAGAGAGAAAAAGCAGGCAAAACACAATTGCAGGCAGATGAAAAGTTGGATAAAAAATCCGGTTGGATAGCTGATGTGGAAGCAGGAAAAATTGATCCCTGGATAACTGAAGTAGTATTCCTGTGCCGCTTTTATAAAATTGAACCGACGGTGTTGTTTAAAAGCATACAGCGCAGCAGCGATAAAATAATGAAGCAGCATAAAAAGGATGTGATGAATTAATTTTTTCTTGCACAGAAAATTTTAGTTGATACATTGGCGGAGGAAAAAAAATATAATATTGAAACATGAATCAAAAAGTACATAATCAGATTGTAAATTTTATTTGGGGTATTGCGGATGATGTTCTTCGTGATGTATTTGTAAGGGGTAAGTACCGCGATATTATTTTGCCGTTTACTGTATTGAGAAGATTGGATGCTTTGCTTGTGCCGACGAAAGAAAAAGTATTGGAAGCTGATGCTTTTTTGATTAAGCAAAAAATTGATGTGAAGAAAGCTTTGGAAACTCAATCCGGTTATCCATTCTGGAACATTTCAAATTTCACTTTTGAAACATTGCTTAATGATGCAGATAATATTGATACTAATCTTGAATCATATCTTGATGGGTACAGTCCGAATGTGCAGGAAATAATCAGCAAGTTTCAATTGAGAAATCAATTGGTGCGAATGAAGGAAGCAGGGATTACTTATATGCTGATTGAAAAACTCTGCAACAAAGAAATTAATCTCAGTCCTAATGAAGCAAAGAATAGTAAAGGAGAAACATTGCCTCCGCTTACTAATCATGATATGGGTTCTGTGTTTGAAGAACTGATTCGGAAATTCAATGAAGAAAATAATGAA
>JAHEZG010000096.1 GCA_023251195.1 Chitinophagaceae bacterium
ACAAACGGCGCAACTATGAATGATGCCGTTCGTCAGGTAAAGGAACAGGAATTGGGTGATTTGGAACAGCGCATTCAAAAATTTCAAGCTGATGCGCAGGATAAATTCGCATCAAAAAAAGATGAGCTTTACACTCCTATTTTAAAGAAAGCTGAAGATGCTATTAAAGCTGTGGCAAAAGACAATGCCTATGCGTATGTGTTTGATACCAGTATTGGAGCTGTGATATATGCACAGGATTCAGACAACATTATGGATTTAGTAAAAAAGAAACTCGGACTTAAATAAGTTTTCAATTGTTGAATGCTCAACAACCGATTGGAATTTTTGATTCAGGTATTGGCGGCCTCACAGTCGCCAATGCTGTTTCTAAGGCTTTGCCCAATGAAGAAATAATTTATTTTGGTGATACTGCTCACCTGCCGTATGGAGATAAATCATTGGAAGCCATTCAAGGTTACTCAATAAAAATTGCTGATTTCTTATTGCAAAAAAACTGCAAACTGATATTAATTGCATGCAACACTGCATCAGCAGCAGCTTATGATACTTTGAAAAATCACATTGGCGATAAAGCTTTATTGATGAATGTAATTGACCCTATGGTGGAAGCAATTGCGAATGACACTGCTATAAAAAAACTCGGCATCATCGGAACCAAGGGCACCATTTCTTCCGGCATTTATGAAAAGAAATTAAAAGCGCTCCGACCAACATTGGAACCATCGTCATTGGCAACCGCATTGCTTGCTTCAATGATTGAAGCGGGGTTTTATAACAACAGCGTGAGCCAGGCAATCATTAATTCATATTTAGCGTATCCTGATTTTCAGGATGTGGATGGAATGGTACTCGCCTGCACACACTATCCGTTAATCAGAAAAGAAATAGAATTCTTTTATCATAACCGTATCAAAGTTTTTGATTCAACTGATATTATTGCTTCAGCAGTTCAAAAAGTTTTAGCAGAAAATAATTTATTGAATCACTCTAAAAACCAGAAACATCATTTTTATGTTTCCGATTTTACTCCTGCATTTGAAACCACCGCACGGATATTTTTTCATGAAGAAATTATCCTGGAGCATTATCCATTGTGGGATTAAGCAGTATTCCTCAATCTGAATTCCTGTTGTTAAAACATAATTGTTTCTCAAAGTTGAATAACATTAATTTTACAGTGTGATAAAATTTTTCGCCGCAATTACTTTTTCACTATTCACTATTCACTTTTCACTTGTTTCAGCACAAGTGAGCTGGATGAAAACTTATGGCTCACATGATGCCGATGAAGGAGTGAATGTAGTTTGTGATACATACGGAAATGTTTACATGGTTTCTTCATTCAGAAATAATATGATGATGGATACTTTCCATATTCCATACATCGGAAATCAGGATGGAATTATTTCGAAGATAGATTCTACCGGAAAAATAATATGGTCGAAAAGTTTTGGCGGAACCAATGATGATAAACCAACTGCAATTGCACTATCGACCGATGGATTTTTAATTGTTGCCGGAAGTTTTTTTGATAGCTGCTGGATTGGAAATATTCATATTCATGGAAGAGGATTTTCCGATGTTTTTGTGACTAAAATTGATACCGCCAATGGAAATCCAATCTGGGCAAAAACCGCAGGAAGCGCTGGTGGTTATGAAGAACCAAACAGTTTATGTGTTGATAGTTTTAACAACATCTGGATGGGAGGATTTTTTATGAACACCATAATTGCCGGAAACGATACAATGATTGGACATGGTTCAGTTGATTTTTTTATTCTGAAATATGATGCAAACGGAAACCTGTTGCAATCAAAATCTTTTGGTGGTGTTGGAGTTGATAATATTTCTTCCATCAGTTGCGATGCTTCAAATAATATTTATTTCTGCGGTGCATTTTCTGATACCATGCAAATGGGAATTTATTCAATCGTATCTGCTGGTTTGCTCGATGTATTTTGGGCGAAAATGGATGAGAACGAAAATATCAGCTGGGTAAAACGCGCCGGTGGAACAAACACCGAAAATGTTTCGTGCATCAGAGCCTGTCGTGATGGAAGTTATTACATGAGTGGTTGGGTGCAGGACACTGCGTGGATCGATGGACAACTATTAGTAGGAGGTGAAGGTGATATTTTTTTAGCGAGTTACGATGCAACCAATCAATTGCATTGGTTGAAAGAAGGATTCAATTTAAATGCAAATGAACTGGCGCGCAGCATCACTTTGGACAAATACAACAATGTGTATCTCGCAGGTCAATCCAATTTTGTAATTCAGCGATTGGAAGATACAGGTGGAAGAATGGAATCATCAGAAAAGGCGTGTCCGTTCGGCGATTTGGTTTTTCTGAAGTACGATACAAGTGGTGCAATGATTTGGATGGAACACACGCTCGGCACCAACTACAACATTGCAAACGGCATAGCAGTTGACAATCTTGGCAGTTGTTTCGTTGTTGGCTATTATTCCGACAGTATCTGGCTAAGCACATTTTTACAAACCGCATTGGATGGAAGTGATATTTTATTATTCCGTTTTCACGATGAAACTTTTAATCTCAGCAATGGAATTAGTACATCCGCTCAAAATGATTTGAATGCCAATGTTTATCCAAACCCTGCGGAAGGAGATTTTTATGTAAATATTTTTTCTGAAAAAAGCAGAAGACCATGCGCCGTAAAAATGTATTCGATGCAGGGAGTGAAAGTAAGTGAGTGGAAAATTTATCTGGATGAAGGAATGAATGTTTTGCAATTCAACTCCGATGCCTCTCCCGGTCTGTACATGCTCTCACTTGAAGCAGGCGATGAGCATGCGCGATTGAAATTGATATTGCATTAAGTTAGTTTATTTGTTTATAGTTATCGGTTATTGGTAATACAGAATTTCATATTGTCAATAAAAATATTTCTCAATAACTTGTTAAGTTGCAGCCATTATTTTTAGTCACTAAATGAATTGAATGCCATTACTCGGTTCGCTCATTAGAAGATTTATTAAAGCAAGGTCAATGGTGAAACTGCGCCGTGGTTCGGCATTGGCAAAACAAAAACGCGTGTTGCGAAAATTAATTCGCAAGGCTGAGTTCACCGAGTTCGGAAAACATTTTCATTTCACGCAAATACTTTCTGCTGAAAATATTATTGAGCGTTTTCGTTCAACTGTTCCCACTTACAACTACAATTCAATTTACAAAGAGTGGTGGCATCGCAATATGAGCGAAGAAGAAAATATATGCTGGCCGGGAAAAACAAAGTACTTCGCACTCAGCAGCGGCACTTCTGATTCAGCAAGCAAGCACATACCGGTTACCAACGATATGATTCATGCGATACAGCGTGGAAGCATCCGTCAAATTTTATCGCTGGCGAATTACGATTTACAGGCCGATACTTTCGAAAAAGGAATTTTAATGTTGGGTGGCAGTACTAAACTCGATAGAAAGGGCAGATATTATGAAGGCGACCTGAGCGGAATAAGCGCGGCGAAACTTCCATTCTGGTTTCAGCATTTTTATAAACCGGGAAAAAAAATTTCGGAAGAAAAAGACTGGGAAAAAAAACTGGATGAAATTGCTGAACTCGCTCCGCAATGGGATGTGGCTTTTGTGGTGGGTGTGCCTGCTTGGATTCAAATTATGATTGAGCGAATCATTGCCCGACACAAATTGAAAAACATTCACGAGGTGTGGCCCAATTTAATTTGTTATGTACATGGCGGTGTTTCATTTGAACCGTATCGTCGTTCGTTCGAAAAATTATTTGCGCGGCCAATTGCTTATGTGGATAGTTACCTCGCATCGGAAGGTTTCATTGCTTTTCAAACTAATCCGAATACAAAGTCAATGAAGTTGCTTACCGACAATGGAATTTTCTTTGAGTTTGTGCCGTTCGATGAAAATAATTTTGATGCGAATGGTGAACTGCTTTCAACTGCAAAAGCATTGCACATTGGCGAAGTGAAAGAAAATGTTCCGTATGCATTATTGCTGTCAACCTGCGCTGGCGCCTGGCGATACCTGATTGGCGATGTGGTGAAATTTACTTCGCTGAAAGAAACGGAGATAGTGATTGTGGGCCGTACAAAACACTACCTGAGTTTGTGCGGCGAACATTTATCGGTGGAGAATATGAATCAGGCCATTGAAATGTGTGCTGAAAAATTTAAAGTATCGCTTCGTGAATTTTGTGTAACCGGAATTCCGCATTCAAAAATGTTTGCGCATCACTGGTATGTTGGCTGCGACGAAAAAGTAAATGCCGAAGAGTTTCGCGAAGCACTCGATAACAACCTGAAAAAAGTAAATGATGATTATGCAGTGGAGCGGATTGCAGCTTTGAATGAAGTGATAATAGATATTATTCCAACACAATTATTTTATAAGTGGATGGAACAACACGGCAAATCAGGCGGGCAAAATAAATTTCCGCGCGTGATGAAGGGCAGTCAGTATGATGACTGGAAATCGTTTGTTGAAAAAGAAATGAAAACCGTGAACTGATTATGATTGCAGGAGTATCGGCATTTTATCATGGCATGCTGCTCGGATTGGTTTTTCTGGTTTCGTTTGGCCCCATATTTTTTGCATTGATAGAAACCAGCATCAACCGTGGCTTTTGGGCGGCGGCAAGCATTGCACTCGGCACCATGCTATCCGATGCATCATACATCATGCTTTCATTTTTTGGTGTTACTACATTTTTAGAAAGCAACGAAATAAGATTCTGGATTGGAATTATCGGCGGCATTGTTTTAATCGGCATCGGAGGTTTTACCTTTTTCAAAAAACCGAAAATCGAAAAAGTGCAACTCATTTCTCCCAATGGTTTTGGGTATGTGACTTATGCGGTGAAAGGTTTTTTAATCAATACGCTCAATCCGTTTGTATTTATTTTCTGGCTCAGCACCATGAGTATTGTTTCTGTGGAGTATCCGAATTCGCATGGCGACCGATTGATATTTTTTGCTGGAACACTTTTTACAATTTTTTCTTCCGACCTCGGAAAAGCATTTATCGCCAACAAAATAAAACTGCTGCTCAACGAACGACTGATGACCTGGTTCAACCGCATTGCCGGCAGCGTGATGATTTATTTCGGAGTGGAATTAATGTGGAAGGTTTTTCACGGGAAAGGATTTTGAATTTTAGTTTCGGGTTTCGGGTTTTTGGTTTCGGGTTTATGAATTCGCTATTCAAATGTTCTATTATTCTATTATTCAAAAACAATTTACATTTAACATGATGAATAGCATTATTTGTAGTTTGAATTGGCGCGGCAGTTTCCCTCTCCTAAGGAGAGGGAATAAGGGTGAGGCTTTGAGGAAAATATTTTTACTCTCTTTATTTTTTTTCTGCTACGCGAATTCTATTGCGCAAAGTCTTGCACCGCCAAAAATCTGGGATAAAAGATTCGGAGGTCTTGCTTCAGATCAGCCATCAGTATTTTGTCCGCTTGCAGATGGAACATTTTTAGTCGGTGGTTATAGTTTTTCGGGAGTTGGTGGCGACAAAACTGAGGATTCGCGTGGGTTATATGATTACTGGGTAGTAAAAGTAGATGCGAACGGAATTATGATTTGGGATAAACGATACGGTGGTACTTCTAATGATATACTATATAGTATTCTTCAATTAAGCAATGGGAAAATTATATTGGCAGGAACTTCCTATTCAGATTCTTCAGGCGATAAATCTCAAAACGCTTTCGGCGCTTATGATTGCTGGATAGTTGAAATTGATCAGAACGGAACTAAGATCTGGGATAAAGTTTTTGGAGGAAATGCTGGTGATGTGGCAAAGCAGACGATTGAAACACCTGACCATAAAATCGTTATTACCGGGTATTCCGATTCCGGAATCAGTGGAAATAAAACATCAGTCAATTATGGAAATAATGATGCATGGTTCATTAAAATTGACACCGGCGGAAACCTGATTTCTCAATTTGCAATAGGAGGCATTGGCGGTGATAATGGATATGGAATTGCTGTTTCGGATGATGGATTTATTTATGCTTCTATAGGAACTTCAAGTGGTATAACAGGGAATATTTCAAGTGCTTCATTTGGAGGTGCGGATTACTTGGTTTGTAAATTAGATACGCAGTTGAATCTGATTTGGCAAAAAAGATTCGGAGGAACGGGTAATGATAGTGAACCATTAATCGGATGCACTGAAAATAAAATTGTGGTTTGTGGATGCTCAAACTCAGATACCATTTCAGGAAATAAAACCGTTGACAACCACAACAGCTATAATGATTACTGGAGTGTGATTCTTGATTCATCAGGCGCTTGCATGTCGCAGCGTGCATATGGGGGAGGGGCTAATGATTATAATGTGCAACAGCTTTTTATTACCAATGAAAATAATATTCTGGTAGCTGGTACTTCCTATTCTTCAATGGGTGGCGATAAAACACAGAACAATTTTGGAGGGATCGGAAATGAACAAACATGGGTCATCTTATTCGACACCATGAATAATTTAATCTGGGACCGCACCGTGCTTCATAACAGTCACGACGAAGCAGGGCTTTGTTGCCAGTTGGCAAATGGTGCTTTCATTCTTGGAAATTATTCTGATGCCATTCCTGGTGGAGATAAAACACAGGACTCATGGAGTAACAGTTTTGATTATTTTATGATTTGCCTTGCAGCACCACAGGCACCCACTGCTGATTTTTCATCACCGCAAATTGCCTGCGCAAGTATCTGCATAGATTTTTCTTTCACAGGTTTGATTTATCCTACTGGTACATTGCAATGGAGTTTTTCGGGAGGCAATCCATCGAGTGACACCAGTTATTATCCGCAAGTTTGCTATAGTACTTCGGGCTATTATGATGTACAATTGATTGCAACAAATTCATTGGGTGCTGACACACTTTTAATTCCGAACTATATTCATGTATTGAGCTCAAGTACTATTAATAGCAGTGCAAGCATTTGTTCAGGAGATACTTTTTCTTTTAACAATATTTCATTGACAATAGCAGGAAATTATTCTGATACTTTAAGTAATATTTCTGGTTGTGATTCAATTATCAATTTGCAATTGAATTTACTTTCCTCTTCTTCAAATTCTCAAACCATAAAAATTTGTGCTGGCGATAGTATTTTCTTAGAAGGAGCTTTCCAAACAACAGAAGGAAATTATTTCGATACATTAATAAATGCGCAGGGTTGCGATAGTATGCTGACTACAACTTTAGGGATTGATTATGTAAATGATTCCGTAATTGTTAATGCAGATACATTGACTGCACAAATAACTCAAGCAACTTATCAATGGTACAACTGCGACAGCAGTTTGAATATTAACGGAGCAACACAACAAACATTTGTTGCAACAACAGATGGCAACTATGCAGTTTGGATTAAAGATGGAGAAGGATGCACTAAATTATCTGATTGTATATATGTTGATGTGCTTGGAATAAATGATGAACCATCATTTGATAATCAAATAAAAATTTACCCCAATCCCACAACAGAGCAATTGATAATTGAAATGCTTCGACAAGGTCAGAATGAAATCATCCAAATCGAAATCTCTGATGTGATGGGTAGAATAATTTATGAAGAACAATCACACACTCAATTATCAATTATCCATTGTCAATTATTTCCACCCGGAGTTTATTTTATAAAACTGCAAATGCAAAACGGAGAAATGCAGGTGATGAAATTTGTGAAGGAGTAGCTCTCTTCGTTTTAACTCACCCGCGAACAACTAATTCAGTTGCGTCAAATATTTCCACCCTCTCTTTTTTCGTGAGTCAAGCAGAAGTAAAAGTTGTGAATGGAAAAATGAGAGGGAGAAATGCAAAAGTCAGCGTAAATTTTCTCAATTGTTTTTTCGACTCCCTCTTTGTTTTCCTGATTAACTCTGATTGTTATTTAAAGTTTGAAAACAGAGAGGGTGTGTTTAGTTAACTCTGATTAATAGTTGTGCGTGGGTGAGTAGAAGAATTTGCAAGCATCTTCTGAATTGTTTCTAATCATCACTAACCAAAATTGTTTTGTTGATTTACTTGCGCAATGAAAAAACATCACAACATAAAATTATACCTCGACATTGATGGTGTTTTGCTAATAACAAAAAATGCAAAGCCAAAAGATTTCAGTAAATCATTTATAAAATTTATCACTGCAAATTTTGATTGCTATTGGTTGACGA
This sequence comes from Chitinophagaceae bacterium, assembly GCA_023251195.1. Classification (GTDB taxonomy): domain Bacteria; phylum Bacteroidota; class Bacteroidia; order Chitinophagales; family UBA10324; genus UBA10324. Next base: position 8,189 of record JAHEZG010000096.1, read on the forward strand.
CTCATTGTAAAGGAGAAGCATCAACAGCCATAAAATATTTATCGAACTATTTTCCGTTGGTATATTTAAACATGCTGCGAGAAATAAAACCAACCAACTGGGATTCATTAAAAACAGAAGCAATAGATTTTGAAAGCGTTTATGTTTGGATTGATGATATGCCGATGGAAGCTGAACAGAAAATTTTTAAAGAAAAAAATAATGGATATTTAATTGTCGTAAATAAAAATGACAGCTTGATTTTAGTAAAAGAAAAACTGAAAGAAATATTAAACCACAGATTCACAAATTAATTTTCAAATTAATTCTTGGTGTAATTATTTGAAGAAGAAAAAGAAATAAATTTTTAGCACATACAATCTGTGAATCTGTGGCTGTATTTTTTGAATTCAATTTTCCTCGTAGTCAAAATTTGTTTTGTTGATTTACTCCCTGAATGAAAAATATTTTTCAATCACCATACATCCTCATTTTAATTCTTTGGTTGCTTTCAGTTGCTATCAGAATTCCGCAACTAAATCGTCCGCTGAGCAAGCATCATGAATTTGTAACAGCTCATGTTTTGCGCACAATGGAAATATGGAATCAGCAGGGTGCAGAGCATTATCATTTTAATCCGGTGATGAGTTACGATGGTGCGGCAAACAAATTCATCAACAACCAGACAACAGAAAATTATGATGCTGAAGGAAACTCTTATTACCTGAGTTATCCTCCATTTGCTTTTATACTTCCATACTTTGTTTTAGGTGGATGGATGAATGCACCAACTGTTTTTTCGCTTCAGTTATTTAATATGCTGTTGCATTTGATTGAATGCTTTCTGTTGTATCAAATCTGTTTGTTGTTATTGCCTCGGTTTGTGTCGTCACAAATTGAAATAAATAAAATCGGAATCATTGCAGTGCTCGTTCATTTGTTTTCTCCGTGCTTATTGTGGTTTCACGGAAATGTTTATTTCACTGATATGCCCGCGCTAACTTTTTTTCTGTTGAATGTTTGGTTGTGGTTGAAGTATAGCGAAGATAGAATGGTTCGTGGGGACACGAACCACGGCGAGAAAAAACAATTATGGGTACTGATTGCATTTTTCATTTCATCGTTTTTGTTTTCATACACTGAATATCTCGGAGTTACTTATGCAATTGTCATTTTCATTTACTCAATCTTCAATCGAAAATATTTTTTCACAGCAATAAGTATTTGTGCAGGTTCAGTTTGCGCCATTGCATTAATGCTGTATAAATATTCGTTAATCGGTGGTTGGGGAAAGTTAATGGAGTTCATGCAACTGCGATATTCAGTAAGAGGTGTAAGTCCGCATTCATCTCTCACCAATTTGTTTCTGAGTTGGAAAATTATTGTAATTAATTACCTGACCGGATTTGCTCCTTGTATTTTATTACTTGCAGTTTTAATTTTAATAAATCGAAAGAAAATTTTCAAACGAAAGTTTTTCAATCATTCAATCTTTTCCCGACTTGAGGTCCGGGATTTCAACTTCGCTTCAACAATCATTAAAATTTTTATTGTGTTGCTCGCACCGGTTTTGTTGCATCACATTTTATTTCTCAATGCATCTGGTCACGATTTTCAGCAGATGAAGGCATCACCATTTTTTGCAATAACAATTGCAATGGGAATCGTTGCAGCAAATAAAAATTGGATAAAAATTATTTTTTCAATTGCATTGGTCGCAAACATTATTCTTTTCTACCTGATAAATTCTCCGGGGAAAATTTCCTTAACCGGAGATAATTATGATGTGTTTTTGCAGGAAGGAAAATTTATTCATGAAAATGCAAGCAATGATGAAGTTGTTTTTCTCAACGGAATTTTGGATGAACCGCAACTGGTTTGGTATGCACAGCGGAATCTCCGCACCATTCGTTCAACTGATGAAGCCTATAATTTTTTGAAACAACACAACCTGCCGAAAGGAATTATTTTCACATTTGACCGCAAACAAAATATCAGGGTTGAACAACACATTGAGCTCACGCACTAAACAATTTTTTCCGAACCTTGATGCACTTCGGTTCATTGCGTTCTTCGTGGTGTTTCTTTCACATGCATTGTTGCTGCGTTATCCAACCGGAACTGATTTCAGTTATATAAATTTCATTCGCAAGCATGCACATACCGGAGTGCTTGGCGTCAATTTCTTTTTTGTTCTCTCCGGTTTTCTCATCACTTATTTATTGCTGAAAGAAAAAAATGAAACCGGAACATTCAGCGTTTTTAAATTTTATGGTCGCAGGGTTTTAAGAATATGGCCGGTGTATTTTGGCATTGTTATTTTTTCATTTGGTGTTCTTCCATTGGTGTTTCCGTTGTTCAACAAAGTTTTTTTTGAATCGAGCCCACTTGTTTTTTATTTAACCTTCACTGCAAATTTTGCTTTCATCATTGGCTATTATCCACATTCATCCATGCTGGCCATGTTGTGGAGTATTGCTGTGGAAGAACAGTTTTATTTTTTCTGGCCATGGTTGTTAAAATTTTTCAAGAGAAATATTTTTCTCCTTTTAATGCTGATAATTGTTGCGAATGTGACTGCGCGTTTTCTTTTACTCGATTATCCAATAGCACTTTACTTCAATACAATCAGCATCATCAGCGATTTTGGAATAGGTGGAATGATTGCCTATTTCTCATTGTATAAAACCGAAAAACTGATTCGCCTGTTTTCTGTTTCAAAAATTTACTGGCTGCTGTTTTATGTGGTGTTGATTGTTGGTTATTTTAATTACGAAATAATTTTCACCGGAAATTTTATGACTGTGATTGAGCGGCCTGTGCTTGGATTATTTTTTGGTTTAATAATCATTGACCAATGCTTCAACACCAAGCGGATTTTTAATGCTGGCCGGTTTGCATTCATCAATTACCTCGGAAAAATCTCTTATGGATTGTATTGTTTTCACCCATTGGGAATCATCATAGCGAAAGATATTTTAGAACCGTTTAATTTTTTCAATACACCATTTCAATCGTTTATTATTTTTCCGCTGCTTGCACTTTCATTCACCGTTTTAATTGCCACCATCAGTTATTTCACCATCGAAAAATTTTTCCTTCAACAAAAACAAAAATTTTCTTCTTAAAAATCAGTACTGATTTGAGAGAGTTCCTTCTATTTTTACCACCCCAAAATTTAAAACACCATGAATTTTATTCCAGTCATTGACCTTGCCGATTATTCAAATGATAAACCTGAAAAGAAAGTTGCCTTTATAAAAGCAATCGGCGATGCATATCGCGAAGTTGGTTTTGTATCAGTAAAAAATCATGGAATTACTGACGGATTGATTGAAGATTTTTATCGCGAGGTAAAAGCATTTTTCAGTTTGCCTGATGAAATAAAAAACAAATATGAGAAAGCCGAACTCGCCGGTCAGCGTGGTTATACTTCGTTTGGAAAAGAACATGCGAAAGGAAGTGCAAAAGGCGACCTGAAAGAATTCTGGCAATTTGGCCAAACGGTAATT
>JAHEZG010000097.1 GCA_023251195.1 Chitinophagaceae bacterium
GAATTGATGTATTCCATTTTCAAATTTTCAAATCTCCAAATTTTCAAATCGGGACTAAACTTTTTTATTGAGAAACTGTTGTTTAGATTGAATCTAAAGTTGACTTTTGCACTCTGAAATCACAAGCCGATAAATGGAAGACAGCGATAAAATATTGGATGAACTCACAACCACCGAATACAAGTATGGTTTCGTGTCGGACATTGAGCAGGATATTATTGCGAAGGGGCTGAATGAAGATGTTGTCCGTTTTATTTCAGCAAAGAAAAATGAACCGGAGTGGTTACTCGAGTGGCGACTGAAAGCATATCGTCACTGGCTTACAATGGAAGAACCGACCTGGGAAAATGTTCACTATCCGAAAATTGATTATCAGTCTTATCACTACTATGCATCGCCCAAGGAGAAACCAAAACTCGCGAGCATGGATGAAGTGGACCCGGAGATTCGCAAAACATTCGACAAACTCGGAATTTCTTTAGTGGAACAAATGCGCCTCGCAGGGGTCGCAGTTGATGCAGTATTGGATAGCGTGAGTGTTGTCACCACTTTTAAAGACAAGCTGCGCGAACTCGGAATTATTTTTTGTTCGATGAGCGAAGCCGTGAAAGAACATCCGGAGTTGGTAAAAAAATATATCGGCTCTGTGGTGCCATCAACTGATAATTATTTCGCGGCTCTCAACACTGCGGTTTTCAGTGATGGTTCGTTTGTGTATGTACCGAAAGGAGTTCGTTGCCCTATGGAGCTCTCTACTTATTTCCGAATCAACGCGGCGAACACCGGTCAGTTCGAACGCACATTAATTGTGGCTGATGAAGGCGCGTATGTTTCATATCTTGAAGGATGCACTGCACCGATGCGCGACGAAAATCAATTGCACGCTGCAGTGGTGGAACTCGTGGCGCACGATAATTCAGAAATAAAATATTCAACGGTTCAGAACTGGTATCCGGGAGATAAAGATGGTAAGGGTGGCATTTTCAATTTCGTAACGAAGCGCGGAATCTGTTCGGGAGTAAATAGTAAAATCAGTTGGACGCAAGTGGAAACCGGCTCTGCCATCACCTGGAAATATCCGAGTGTGATTTTGAAAGGAGATAATTCCATCGGCGAATTTTATTCTGTTGCGGTGACGAACAACATGCAGCAAGCCGATACCGGAACCAAGATGATTCACATTGGCAAAAACACGAAGAGTCGGATTGTGAGCAAGGGAATTTCCGCCGGCAGCAGTCAGAATTCTTATCGAGGGTTGGTGCGCATCAACAAGAAAGCAACCAATGCACAAAATTTTTCGCAGTGCGATTCATTACTCATGACCGACCACTGCGGCGCACATACTTTCCCTTACATCGAAGTGAATAACACGAGTGCGAAAGTGGAACACGAAGCCACCACATCAAAAATCGGTGAAGACATTTTGTTCTACTGCAATCAGCGTGGCATCGGAAATGAAGAAGCAGTGAACCTGATTGTAAATGGATATTGCAAAGAAGTTTTTAATCAGTTGCCAATGGAATTCGCAGTGGAAGCGCAAAAACTTTTAGCAATTTCGTTAGAGGGTAGTGTAGGATAGAAAGACACTTCGACAAGCTCAGTGTGACAGCCGTTGTCATCCTGAGCTTGTCGAAGGATAGAATTAAAAAACTTTTCTGCTTTGCTCCTTAGCGAGCTTTGCGTGAAATAAAAAAAATAGAATTAAGATGTTAGAAATAAGAAATCTGAAAGCAAGCGTGGAAGGAAAAGAAATTCTGAAAGGAATTAACTTGAAAGTAAACGCCGGTGAAATCCACGCCATCATGGGACCCAATGGTTCCGGCAAAAGCACGCTCGCTTCAGTTCTCGCAGGCAAGCAGGATTACACTGTTACAGATGGCGAAATATTATTCGAAGGAAAAAATCTGCTTGACATGAAAATTGAAGAGCGCGCACACAACGGAATTTTTCTCGCCTTTCAATATCCCGTTGAGATTCCCGGAGTCAGCACCGTAAATTTTCTGAAGACCGCAGTGAACGAAACACGAAAAGCAAAAGGACTCGCACCCATCGAAGCAAAAGATTTCCTCGCCACCATGCGCGAGAAAATGAAACTCGTCGAGATGGATTCCAAACTCACCTCACGCGCACTCAACGAAGGATTCAGCGGCGGCGAAAAAAAACGCAACGAAGTTTTTCAGATGGCGATGCTCGAACCCAAACTCGCCATACTCGACGAAACCGACAGCGGGCTCGATATTGATGCCCTGCGAATTGTGGCGCACGGAGTCAACACCCTTCGCAATAAAAACAATGCATTCATTGTCATCACGCACTACCAGCGATTGCTCGATTACATCGTTCCCGATTTTGTGCATGTCCTCAGTGCCGGAAAAATTGTGAAGTCAGGCACCAAGCAATTAGCATTCGAACTGGAAGAAAAAGGATATGATTGGGTGAAGGAAGAAACTGTTAATTCATGAGCAAGCAAGTTTTAGATATTCCTGTTTTGAATGAAAAGTTGTTTGCTGAATTGCAATCACTCGCTCCCAATCCGTTGCGCACTTCTTCATGGAAAAATTTTCTTCAATCGGGTTTCCCTTCAGTGAAACACGAAGAGTGGAGATTCACTCCATTAGAAAATTCATTAAAGAAAATTCAAAAAATTTCTTCATCAGATTCTGTTTCTCTTCCTGCCGAAGCAGAAAAAATAATTGCTTCTCTCGAACCCATTGATGCTTTCAAAATAATTTTAGTCAATGGAAAACCAATCAGCAATTCAGTAAATACTTCAGATGAAATTTCATTGTTGAGTTTGAAAGAAGCGCAGAAAAATTTTCCTGAAATAATTTTTTCTCACTTCGGGAAATATTTAACCACAGAAAAAGAAACTTTCAATGCACTGAACACTGCACTCACAAATGATGGCGTGTTTATTCATCTGAAAAAAAATTCGCAGACAGAAAAACCCATTCACATTATTTCTGTTCAGGATAATCGGGAAGAAGGAATTTATTCCACTTCAAGAATTTTAATTGTTGCCGAAGAAGGAGCGAAAGCACACATTGTTGAAACACATATTTCAACAGCAGAAAAATTTTCACTGCAAAATCTCGGAGCAGAAATCATTGTCAAACAAAATGCACGAATTGAGTACCACCTCATTCAACATTTTTCTCTGTTGGGAAAAAGCGAAGCAAGTGTGATTGATTCCCGTCAGGTGGTGTTGGAGAAAGACAGCTTCTGCAATTTCACAACCGTGAGCATGAGCGGCGCACTCATCCGCAATAACCTGCACATGCTTTTCAATGCGCAAAATGGCGAAGGGCACTTGTATGGTTTGTATCTCCCCTCGAAAAATGAGTTGATGGATAATCATTCACTCGTTGACCACGCGATGCCGAATTGTTTCAGCAATGAATTTTACAAAGGCATCATGACCGAAAACGGCAAGGGAGTTTTCAATGGAAAAATCATGGTGCGGAAAGATGCCCAGAAAACAAATGCATATCAGAACAACCGCAATCTTTTACTGAGTGATGATGCAGGACTGAATGCAAAACCGCAATTGGAAATTTTTGCCGATGATGTGAAATGCAGTCACGGCGCTACTTCAGGGCAGTTAGATGAAGATGCAATGTTCTACCTGCGCGCGCGTGGAATAGGAGAGCTGGAAGCAAAAAAATTACTGACGCTTGCGTTTGCTGAAGATGTGTTGGTGCAAACAAAGCACGAGGGCTTGCACAACCAGATTGATAAATGGATAGAAGAAAAATTATCGTACTGAATTCTCCGTGATGAAACTCACCGTGAACTCCGTGTCTCCGTGCGAAATAATTTGATTATAAAGAATTAAATAACTTTGATAAAAAATTAGAAAATGAAACAGATAGTTCTGAGTGTTCGCGAAGAGAAAGTTAATTTTTTCAAAGAGCTGATAAAGAATTTTGACTTTGTAAAAGTTGAAAAATCATCTGAACCAACGAAGGATGAAATCCTTCTCTGCATTGAACGCGGAATGAAGGAAGTTGAATTGATGAGACAAGGAAAATTACCAAAGAAGAATATCCGCCAATTATTAAATGAACTATAGTGTAATTTATTCTTCTGATTTTGAAAAGCAATTAAAGCAGCTTTCAAAAAAATATAAATCTCTTGCAAATGATTTGTTGCAGTTAGTTGAAGAGTTAGAGCAAGAACCTTTTATTGGAAAATCTATTGGGGGAAATTGTTTCAAGATTCGCCTCGCAATCAAATCAAAAGGAAAAGGAAAATCAGGTGGGGCAAGAGTAATTACTTATGTTCTCGTTACTGAAAAGGAAATTTATCTCTTGATGATTTATGATAAATCAGAACTTAGTTCTGTTTCGGATAAGGAAGTTAAAGAAGCAGTAAAAAGAATCAGGAAATAAAATGGTAGCTGAAAAAAATATTTCAATCGAACAAATTCGTTCACAGTTTCCGATTCTCAGTCGGAAAGTGAACAATCAGCCGTTGGTTTATTTTGATAACGGAGCAACCACTCAAAAGCCAAAATCAGTTCTTGATGCGATTCAGAAATACTATTCTGAAATCAATGCAAACATTCATCGCGGAGTTCATACACTGAGTCAGGAAGCAACGGATGCTTACGAACATTCACGAAAAACCATTGCTGATTTTATAAATGTAGAACACGCGCACGAAATTATTTTCACCCGTGGCACAACTGAATCCATCAATCTCGTTGCAAGTTGTTTCGGAAAAAGATATGTGAATGCAGGCGATGAAATTCTCGTGACTGAAATGGAACACCACAGCAATATTGTTCCGTGGCAGTTGATGTGCGATGAGCGCGGAGCAAAACTGAAAGTGATTCCGGTCGATGATAATGGCGAGTTGATTTTATCAGAACTGAAAAATCTGCTGACAGCAAAAACAAAACTGCTCACACTCACACATGTATCCAACACACTCGGAACGGTGAATGATGTGAAGGAAATTATTTCACTCGCACACAAAAACGGAACAGCAGTTTTAATTGACGGTGCGCAGGCAATTGCGCATACAGAAGTTGATGTGCAGGATTTGGATTGTGATTTCTACTGTTTCAGCGGACACAAAATGTATGGACCAACCGGCATCGGAATTTTATATGGTAAAGAAAAATTCCTCAATGAATTTTCACCTTATCAATCCGGTGGCGGAATGATTAAAGAAGTATCATTCGAGCAAACAACTTTTACAACTCTTCCTTACAAATTCGAAGCAGGCACTCCGAACATCGAAGGCGGAATTGTTCTCGGTGCAGCAGTAGAGTGGATGAAAAATATCGGAATGAATAATATTTCCGCTCACGAAAATGAACTGTTACAGTATGCGATTCAGCAATTGAAAACCATTGACGGAATCAGAATTATCGGTGAAGCAAAACATCACGCAAGTGCAGTTTCATTTCTCATCAGAAACATTCATCCGTACGATGTGGGAGTGATACTTGATAAATTGGGAATCGCAGTTCGCACCGGACATCATTGCAATCAACCACTCATGAAGCGGTTTAATATTCCCGGAACTGTTCGAGCATCGTTTGCGGTTTACAATACGATGGAAGAAGTTGACAAACTGATAGCAGGAGTGAAGCAGGCGAAAAAAATGTTAAGCTGATTTGAAAAAATACATAACCGCAGAGGCGCAAAGTCGCAGAGAAATAAATTTAGTGAAAGATAAACTTTGCGTCTCTGCGCCTTTGCGGTAAAGAATTTTATGATGAATACAATTGCAGAAGTTGAAGAACAAATAATCGAAGAGTTTGAGTTGTTCGAGGACTGGATGGATAAGTACCAGCACCTGATTGACATGGGAAAATCATTGCCGCTTATTGAAACACAATTTAAAAATGATGATTACATCGTGAAAGGTTGTCAGAGTCAGGTTTGGCTGAAAGGAGATTATGCAAATGGAAAAATTCATTTCACCTGCGACAGCGATGCGATTATCACAAAAGGAATGATTGCAGTTTTGCTCCGCGTGCTGAACGACAGAACTCCCGAAGAAATCATCAACGCGAAATTGGAATTCATTGACAAAATAAACTTGAAAGAACACCTGACCCCCATACGCGCAAACGGACTGGTGAGCATGCTGAGTAAAATAAAAACTTACGCGCTTGCATATAATAAATAACTAAGAGTAATAGGAGTAAATGCAGGAGTCATAGGAGTTTAAAACTCTTACTACTCCTAACCAACTCCTAAAACTCCTAGTTAAAACAAGAGTAGAAAATGACTGAAGAAAAAAATATAGAACCAACTGTTACACCCACTGCTTTCTCCGAAGTAAAAAGAGAAGATGTGATAGCAGCCATTAAAACCTGCTACGACCCGGAGATACCTGTTGATGTATGGGAACTCGGATTGATATATGAATTAACCGTTGTGATGAACAATGTTCATGTGCGCATGACACTCACCTCACCAAGCTGTCCGGCAGCAGGAACTTTGCCCGGTGATGTAGAAACCAAAATAAAAAATATTCCCGGAATAAAAGATGTAACAGTTGAACTTGTGTGGGACCCACCGTATCAAACTTCAATGATGAGTGAAGAGGCGAAATTGGAGCTGGGGTTTATGTAAAGAAAGTACCTTAGGTTATTCGTCAATAAACTTTTCCAAAGTTTCGAACTTTGGAAAAGTTAAAATCTGCCAACTACCAAATTTTTAAAATCTTGAAGGCAATATGAAATCAATTCTCACCACAGTTTTCTTGCTCACCATCTCCAACATCTTCATGACTTTCGCTTGGTATGGTCACTTGAAATTTAAACAGGAAGCCATCTGGAAAGTGATGATCGTGAGCTGGCTGATTGCTTTTTTTGAATATTGTTTTATGGTTCCCGCGAATAGAATCGGCAGCAATACTTTATCGGGATTTCAATTAAAAACGATTCAGGAGGTTATTACACTTGTTGTGTTTAGCGCATTTTCTGTTTTATATCTGAAAGAAAAACTACAATGGAATTACCTCGTCGGATTCGCTTTGATTGTGCTTGCAGTGTTTGTCATTTTCAAGAAGTGGTAAACATATCAAACATGTTTAAGCAAGAATTTTTTTTCGCACATTTGCATCCCTCAACTTCATCTTCAAATTTTCAAATCTTCAAATTTTCAAATTGAATTCATGAGAGTTTATTTCGACAACGCTGCCACCACACCACTCGCTCCTGAAGTGATTGAAGCCATGCTTCCGTTCATGCAAACGCATTTCGGAAATCCGTCTGCTATTCATTCATTCGGAAGAGAAACACGCTCGGCAATTGAGAAAGCACGCAAGACCATTGCGAAACATTTAAACTGTTCGCCCGGCGAAATTTTCTTCACCTCAGGCGGAACAGAGAGCAGCAACTTCGCCATTCGGAAAGGAGTGGAGGCATCGGGAGCAAAACACATTATCACTTCACCCATCGAACATCATTGTGTGTTACACACCGTGGAAGAATTAGAGAAGAGCGGAAAAATAAAAGCGCACTATGTGAAGGTGGATTCGAAAGGAAGATTCGATTTGAATCACCTCGAAGAAATGTTAAAGACACTCGAAGCACCCGTGTTTGTTTCGCTCATGCACGCGAACAACGAAATCGGAACCATGATGGACATTGATGCAGTGGCTGAAATCTGCAACCGTTACAATGCTGTGATGCACACCGATACTGTGCAGAGCATGTGTCATCATCGTTTTGATTTACAGAAAACAAAAGTGAGCATGTTGCAGGGAAGCGGTCATAAATTTCACGGACCGAAGGGTGCAGGATTTATTTACATCAGCAGCAGAATAAAATTGCATCCGTTGCTTTACGGAGGCGGTCAGGAAAGAAACATGCGCGCCGGAACAGAAAATGTTTATGGCATCATCGGCTTGGCAAAAGCAATGGAACTCGCTTACGAGCATTTCGACGAAAACAAAAACAAGATTGAATCATTGAGAAAATATTTCATTGAACAACTGAAAGAAAATTTTTCAGGCGTAACATTCAATGGAGATTTTGACGGCAGGTATTTATTCACTGTATTAAATGTTGCTTTTCCGCACAACGATAAATCAGAATTGCTTTTGTTCAACTTAGATGTGGCTGGCATTGCCGCCAGCAGCGGTAGTGCCTGCAGCAGCGGCAGCGATGTAGGTTCGCATGTGTTGAATGCAATTGGTTGCGGTGATGATAAAGTCTGTATCCGTTTTTCTTTTTCTGATTACAACACCATTGAAGAAGTGGATTATGCAATCAGTAAGTTGAAGGAATTAATGCCGCAGGCAGTAACTGCCTGACAGTATCTGTTTATTTTAATTTACTTAATGATTCCTTTTCAATTTAGTTGTGTGAAATACATTTGCACGACAAATTTTAATCCCCAATATGAATAAAATTTATTCTGCAACGAAATTGTGTTTAAAGCTGCTATCACTTACCTTGTTCTTTGCATGCAATACAAATTCTTCCAATGAAAAAAAGGATTCGGTTGTAAAAGAAGTTGTGATTTCTGCCGATACAAAAAAGATGATTAACCGCATCAGTGAAATCTATGATCAGATTAATCCGATAAATTATCCGAGTATGAATACGCGCCGTGCTGAAATATTCAGAAAGGCATTGGATACTGCAAGGAGCAAGGAGGTAGGTGTTAATCTTTATTTTTTGTATTGCGATGAATTGTTGAGCAGTGGAAAAAGTAAGGAGGCTATTAATGAACTTCAGAATTTACTGAAGCAAAGTGGTATTGCAGAAGATGATTTAAATGCCGGAACAAAACCCATTTTTGAAAAACTGGCCATCGCTTATTTGCGAACCGGCGAACAGGATAATTGCATTTCAAATCATTCAGGCGAATCGTGTATTGTGCCCATTCAGGGCAAAGGTGTGCACCAATATAAAAACGGAAGCACGAAAGCAATCGAAATTTATAAAAAAATTCTAGCAAAATTCCCGACCGATTACAATTCTATCTGGTTGATGAATGTGGCGTACATGACCTTGGGTGAGTATCCGAAAAGTGTTCCGGCAAAATTTCTTTTACCCACCAATAAACTATTGCCAGATGGAAAATTTCCGAAGTTTAAAAACATCAGTGTTGAATTGGGTATTGATATTAATGGGCATGCGGGCGGTACCTGCATCGAAGATTTTAACAACGATGGTTATCTCGATATTATGAATAGTTCGTGGGGGTTAAAAGAGCAGATTCATTTACTGATAAATAATGGTGATGGCTCTTTTACAGATAAGACTGAAGAAGCAGGATTAACCGGAATGACGGGTGGATTAAATATGATTCATGCTGATTATAACAATGATGGGTTTGTGGATGTGTTGGTTTTGCGCGGAGCATGGAATTCGGGAATTGGTGGTCGTGTGCCTAATTCACTTTTAAAAAATAACGGAGATGGAACTTTCAGTGAAGCTGCCTATGAAGCCGGAATTTATTCAGAGCATCCAACTCAAAATGCTTGCTGGGCTGATGTGAATTTGGATGGATGGCTTGATTTGTTTATCGGAAATGAATCGGCACCACCTGAATTTATTGAACCATGCGAATTTTATTTAAACAATGGAAATGGAACCTTTACCAATGTGGCAAAGCAACTCGGTCTCGATATGGTTGGTTTTGTAAAAGGAAGCACATGGGGCGATATTAATAATGATGGATTTCCTGATTTATATGTTTCGATGTTGAAGGAGAATAATAAATTGTTTTTAAATAATGGAGGGGCAACTGTTGCCGATTTAAAATTTACGGATGTAACAACAACAGCCGCTGTGCAAAAACCATTTAACAGTTTCCCTTGCTGGTTTTTTGATTACGATAATGATGGATGGCAGGATTTATTTGCAAGCGGTTATGATCTTATGCGATTTAACAATGTGGCTGAAGACGAGGCTCGCGCAATACTTGGACTACCAATAGTTGCCGATAAAATTTGTCTGTATCACAACAATGGCAATGGAACATTTACCAATGTTAGTAAACAAGTTGGAATAGACAGAGCCATGTACACCATGGGGTGCAACTTCGATGATATAAATAACGATGGCTGGGCTGATTTTTATCTTGGCACCGGCACTCCGCAATACACCTCCATAACTCCTAATAGAATGTATTTAAATAATGCTGGAAAAAATTTTACCGATGTCACGGTGGATGGTGGTTTTGGAATTATTCAAAAAGGGCACGGTGTTGCATTTGGCGATATGGATAATGACGGCGATCAGGATTTGTATGAAGACATTGGAGGTGCTAACGAAGGCGATAATTTTCATAATGCATTTTTTGATAATCCAGGCTTTAATAATAATTGGATTGTATTACAGTTGAATGGTAAAACCGCGAACCGCTCAGCTATTGGAGCCAGAATTAAAATCATTATTACTGAAAACGGAATTCAAAGAAACATTTATAAAACTGTTGGAACAGGCGGAAGTTTTGGTTCTTCAAGTTTGCAGGTTGAAATCGGAATTGGCATTGCAACTGTTATTGATAAAATAGAAATAACCTGGCCCGATAAACAACTAACTGTGCAACTCTTTACAACTGTTGCAGCCGGCAAAAAATATGTGCTCGAGCAAGGTGGCCAACTGCAGGCGGTTACTTATAATAAGTTTGCCTGGAAATTAAAAACTCCGGTTCACGATATGAGTACTATGAAAATGTAACAGTCAAAAATGTTAATAAGGCACAACAGATTCATTTCCAGCGATAAAATTCACCTGCATGAATAAACCTGTACCCATCACCAATTTCTACAACACATTCAGTAAACAAATGGATGCGCATGGTGTAACACTGTTGCGCATTGCATTATCAATAGTGTTCATCTGGTTCGGGGCGCTCAAAGTAGCAGGCATGAGCCCCGCGCAACAGTTAGTGGAAAAAACAGTAAGCTGGCTGCCCGGTTCAACAGTTGTGCCCGCACTCGGCGCGTGGGAAATGCTCATGGGCATTGGTTTGCTGTTCAAACGATTTATTCCATACACCATTATCTTATTATTACTGCACATGGCATTCACCATTATGCCGCTCTTGTTACTGACTGCCACCTGCTTCAAAAAATTTCCGTGGTGCCCCACACTCGAAGGGCAGTACATAATAAAAAACCTGGTGCTCGTGGCTGCAATACTGGTTATTTGCGGAAAATATAATTTCAATAAAAAAGAATAAGCGCCTTCGCGGTTATTAAAATTTATTTCGGCCATCAGGAAATTAAAATATTATTGCCGATAATAAAAAAGCAGTTATTTTTATCCGCACAAAACCAATTGCTTATGAAAAAACTGCTACAAAAAATTTTCATTCACCAATTATTTCCAGCGCTTGCCGGGATCATAATTACAAACTCCGCATGGTCGCAAACTCCAACCGACATGCAGTTTGTGGCCGCCGGCAATGTGTGCGCCGGTGTCAGTTATTCTTACAATAGCTGGAACCATTACTGGGAAGGCACCCGCCTCATCACTAACGATAATGTGGGAACTGTTTCCACTCAGAAGTATGGCGTTGGCTTCGCCCTCGGCATCACCGACTATCTGAATGTAATGGTCAAAGCACCCTATGCATTAACAAAAGCAAGCAGCGGCACGCTGAACGGACAGACTGATTTAGAAGATTTATATGTGCATGTGAAAGCGAAATTCTGCGAACCAAAACTCG
>JAHEZG010000098.1 GCA_023251195.1 Chitinophagaceae bacterium
CAAGAAAATTCCAGGATTGAAAATCCCCATCGAACCGACTGTATTCGCGATTGGTTGTTATAACCAGTTCATACGGCGTTTCTAACGAATTTAAAATGCCAGTGTATAATTTTAACATGCCTTCTTCATTGGCAACTTTGTTAGTCAATATTTTTTTGATATCGCTTAATTCTTCAACAGCGGCATCCTGTATATTGAAATTATTTTTTATAAAATTATCGAGCTCAATTAATTTGCGTGAAACATCATTTTGCGTGATTGCCTGCTTCTTTATGAATTTGCTTATTTCAGCTAAATTTTTCGGATCATTTTCATCGTATGCCTGCCAGTAAATATCAGATGCCTTGGCCCAATCATACATTTCAACTTTATTGTTTGCGTAATTGTAAGCTAATTTATATTCCACTCTTTGCAGGTTGGCACTATACACTGCATAATCTTCACTGTAAAGCAGTGCAATGCTGTCAGCTATAATGCGTAAATAGTTTTGCCACTGAGTGAAGTGTCGATAATGGCCTGTGGCAGCCCGTTATAACATTTTGTTTTGAATGCAAGGTTGGAGGGTGAAATAATATCCAGCTCAACATTTTTTTTCGGGTACTCATCCTGAAGGTATTCAACTCCATAAATGTTTGGTTTCAGTTTAATGGTAAACATAAATTCCACTTCTGATCCTTTATCCACTCCTTCTAAAGCAAAAATTTTGTACGAGCCTTTGTCTTCAACATTTTCAAGCTCTTTCATGCTTGATTGATTTACTTCTTTCACTTTGCCATCAGCCGTTATGGTTCGTGCTTTAACTGAAACGATGGTTTCGCCGATTGTATAGGGAATGTATACTTTGTTAAAAGACTCAATGGCATCGTCGTTATTTACATGAACGCATTGATGCTTGGTAATATATAGTTCGAGATCGCCATTTTTATTATAAATGTATTCTCTGATGATTTTATATTTTATACCAATTGAATTTAATTTCAACTCTTCTGCATTTAGCTTTTGCAATTGTGGATTTTTATTCCATTCATAATTTAAATACTCAGCGGTTTGAGTTTGCGCTGAAACAGAAAATGATATGAAAAGAACTAAAAGCGAGGGAAGGTTTTTTATTTTCATTCGTTATGATTTTTTTAGTATGACAGAATCGTTATAAGATTTATTAAGAGATTTAATCATGGCATTCCATTCGGCAAAATGTGCGGGTGGTAATATGTAAAAAAGGTTTGAGATTCGTTTGTGGAGCACAATAGTATTTCCGGTTTGCCGGTAGCTAATGGAGTATCCGAATAAAGAATTTTCATATTTTGAATCAGCCGGAATGTATTCTGCTTTATAGCCGTTTGGAATCTGCAATTCATAAGTTTGATCTTCATAGTAATTATTGTTTCGTTCAATGCCTTCCTTGGTAATTGAGGTATCTATTAATTCGTTGTAAAATAATTTACCAAGGTTCATGTTCACAAAAATTTCATCAGCAGTTTTACTTGCATAATCAGGTTGTGTAAAAGAATATTGAATGCGAAATGGTTTATCTAGATCGGCCAGGTTAATCAGTTTAAAACTATCCACTTTGAATTTATTATTTCCCATTCCGGTTACTGAACTTACATATTTATTAAAATCCTGCTTGTTGCCATAAATAAACGGGCCGGTTGTGTAATAACGATAGTAGCCAATTACGCTATAGGTAGCTGTTCCTTTTAGTAATCCATCAGGCGATACAGTCATTCTTACTGTATCGTACTTATTGTTTAGCTCCGCTGAAACTTCTGGCACTTTTACTATTTTATAATTCAACGAATCAATAGCCAATAAAGCTTCTTTGCCCTGTATGCCGCTACTTGGATATCCGAATGGCATAAATCCGGCAGTGGCATCTAAAAAATAATATTGCCCGTTTTTATCAATGTAAGTTGTTATCATGTGATTGCAAGATTGTGCGGTGGGCACTTGTTCGAATGTGTACGGTATATCGCGGGTACCAATCCAGGTGAGGTATGATTTTACTCCCGCCTGTTTTAACAGAGCATGAATAACACTGGCCATGTCTTTACAATCACCATATCTTCTGTCGCAGACCAGACTTCCCTGTCGTGGAATAAATCCTTCGAGACCATCTTCAAACGCAATGTATTTTACATGATCTTCAACCCAATAAAACACATTTTTCACTAGGTCAATTTCGGTAGTTGAAATTTGCTTTAATGAGTCAGCCACTTGTTTTAATCCTTCAGAATCGCCGGTGTTTGTGTTTTTTATAAAACCATAATACCATTTATATAAATCATCAACACCATTGAGTACGCTGGTTTTTTTTCCTTTTATAGTGTAGTCGGCTATATAAACAATTATGTGCGGCAGATAATAGCGTGCGTTTGGTGCATCATCTTCACGAGGATATTCATTTGCATTTTTTAATGTCCACTGATATTGATTTATTTTTCCTTTCGTGGTTTTTGTGAATTCAATTTTCCCATTGTCGTTCATGATTAAATATTTGATGTTCATGTTAACCGGAAAATTTAAAGTATAAGTAGAAGAAAGGGTGGGTAGGTAGGAATTGAAAAAAAAGATTGGAAGGAGGTAAGGGTTTTTTACATTTATGGTATAGTCAAGTAAAATTTTTGAACCGGCTTGCAATCCTGAAAAAAGTATTTTTTTTTCCTGTGCATCATCATAAAAAATGCTTCGGTCGTCGGATTTTTTTGTTGAGATTTCAGATGGTTCAAGCGCTGAATACTTATCGTTATTGAGCACCATGGTTTTTGCCCGAACCGAAAGGATTTCGTTGAAATCAGAAAAGTAAATTGTTTTTTGATCGTAGTAATGGGCGTTTTCATTAAACAACAATAATTCTTCAGATGAGTTATCGATTATTTCAGGTTGACCTTTTGAAAGCGTGATGGTTACAACCTCATTGTTTTTCAGAAATACACCATTTGATTTCGGGTATTGTTTTTTATAATTTTCCAATTCGGCTAATGGCTGCGCATAAGCGTTCATTGAAAAAATTATTAGTAAGGCTATTGTTTTTATCGGGTTCATTTTCATTAAAATGTTTTTACTAAATCGCCTAAATAATAAATCTCTGTTTTAACAACTTTTCCATCCTTGCTGTAATAAATGCATTTGCCATTTAATTTATCATGCAGGTAATTTATCTCTTTTTCTTTTTTTCCATTGTCGTAATAGTAAGTACAAAGACCATTCAGGTTATTGTATAAATAATTTTCGTCTGATTTTAATTTTCCGTTTGCATAATAATATTTGTCATTGCCATCCAGAATTCCATGGCTGTTATTAAATACTTCGCGAGGTAATCCCGATGAATAGTTGTAGGTAACTTTTCCTTCACGAAAACTCTTATTGTAATCGAGTTCCATGCTTTTTTTGCCGTTTTTAAAATAACAGGTTACATGGCCGGTGGCATTTTTTAAAACTATCGGAGCTACTAATTTTCCGTTGGTTCCTTCGTAAGAATAAGAATTTATTATGCCATCTTTAAAATAATAAACACCCATTATTTGACCTGCCTCATCGTAATAGGTAGTTGGTCCATTGCGTTTATCATCCTTGTATGCATAAGAAATATTTACTTTTCCATCAGGGAAATAATAATAACTGATGCTGTCTTCTAAATCGTTAGTGTAGTGATCCAGTGCTTCAAGAACACCATTGTTGTAATGATAAAAGAAGCCTGTTTTTTTATCCCACTCATAAGTTCCTGAAAAAGTTAGTTTACCATAATTGTCATAAATTTTTTCAACTCCGTTTGCATAACCCATGTTGTAATTTGTTGAATCGGCTATAATGCCATTCGGATGATAATGTACCAGCAAACCGTTTATCTGCCCGTTTTTATATGGAGCGCTGAATGATAAGGAATCGTTAAAATGTTTACCGGTAAATAACCCATTACCATCATAAAATTTTGAGGTGTAAATTTTATGACCAATGGTATCGAAACATGTTATGGCTTGAATGAAACTGTAGCGAGAGTAATATTCATTGCTTGGTTTTCCGTTTGGATCATAGTAGGTATCGTAGCCGGTTTTTTCTCCGCCGCTATAAAAATATTCGCGCGATAGTGTGCCGTCGGCATAGTACTCGCGCCAAGTACCATCCTTTTTTCCGCCAACATACCAGCCTTCCATTTCAATTTTTCCGTTTCGATAAAAAGATTTATAGTATCCATCTTCTAAATCATTTTTCATAGTGTAATCTTCTGAAACTGCACCATCGCGATAGAATAACTGAAAGTGCCCGTTTGCTTCACCCTTTAGGTATTCTTCTGCTGAGGATTTACCTCCGGTATTATAAAAATAATCCCAATGACCATCTTTGCCTGCATTTAAATATTGTCCATTGTATTTTAATGAACCATCAGGGTAGTAACCAACAATATTGGTTTTTCCATGTGCTTTTTCTGATTTTGAAATTTCTTTTCCGTCTTTATCATAGAAAGCAATTTCGTCAAGATTGTCGGCAACATATTTTATGGTTTGCCATAATTTTCCATCAACATCATATTCTTTGTAGGAAGTAATATCGCCGTTATTGGCATAAACCGATTCGGAAGATAAGATTCCGTTTTTGTAATATTTTTTCCAAGTGCCAATGTTTTTACCCTGATCATTGTAATCACCTTCTTCGCTTAATTCAGAGGTGAAATAATAATATTTAAAATGGCCTGTTTTAATGTTGTTTTTAAATGCGCCTTCAGTTCTAAGTATTCCGTTATAATAATATGTTTTAATGGGGCCATTTAATTTTCCGGCTGTATACATTGAGTTGTCGCTGAGCGAACCATTGAATTCATAAAATTTATCTGAACCTTCAAGTAAATCATTTTTATAATTCATCTCTTCTTTCAACACACCGGTTTCGTAATAAAGTTTTGCAGGGCCATTTTTTACACCATTAACATAAGTCACCAATGTTGATAGCTGTCCGGTTGGGTAGTAATATTTAACCTCACCATCAATCACACTGTTTTTCATTGTTCCTTCAAAACTTTTACTTCCATTATCATAATAACCAGCATCGGTTCCGTTAGTATTTCCTGCAGTATAGTGTATTACTTCTTTCAGCATGCCGTTTTCATAATAGTATTTCCATTCACCATCCTGCAAACCTGTTTTTGAATAGGTTCCTTGCTTCATTAAAGTTCCATCTTTATAAAAATTAAGCCATTCGCCTACCGGTATTTTATAATCCTTATCAGCAAATTTTCCAATGGCTCTTAATTCATTGCCCTCTTTATAATAATGGGTGTTGTAATATTCTTTTCCGTTAACAATTACCGGATATTTATTACTCTGTTCAGTAAAATAATTGAACATACCAGAAGTAAAAAGTTTTTGTGATTTAGAATGTGAATCTATCCAGCTTTTAACTTCTTTGTTTTTCAAGCTTTGCAGAATGTAGTAGGAGCAATCGGTAAAATATTTATTCTTTAAAATGTATTTTAAACATGGAACAATTTCGGTTGAAAAAAATCCTTTATTGGATGGGCTCACTTCAGTTTTATCGCATATGAGATACAATTGTTTAATGACGCCGAAATTTATTTTGGCCGGAATTTTATAATCATCTTTGAGTGCAAGTTTTGAGCAGACAAGCGCCTGGATTTCTTCAAAATCATCTTCACCTTTGCCAAAAATCGTGGCTGTATCGGCATCTTTTTCACCATCAAATGGCTGGCAGTTGGTCATTTTTTCCATAGAAACCAAAATGGTTTGACTGAATTCCAAATCAGGTTTTAAAATCAGAAACATGGCATAACACATAATACCCGGAACATATTGATCATATTGCCTGCAGATGTATCCAAGCTTTTGATAGCTGGATGCATGAAATGGATTTATGTGTATAGCATGCTCGTAACACAATACTGCTTCGTGCAGTTTACCCATGTTGTTATAGGTAATTCCTTTGTTGTAATATAAATTGTAATCGTTAGGAAATTCTTTTATGGCCTGATCAAAAACGATGATGGAGCTATCAAATGAACCTGCATCGTCAAGTGTGGAAGCAAGCAATGCATACAATCCATTTTTATAAATTGATGGATAGCTCAATGCCTCACGGGAGGTTGTAATTGAAGCGCTGAATTGTGAATCGGCTAACTGTGCCAACGCTTTTTCATACAAGGCAAGAACATAATTTGTATCACTTCGGCACACTTTATTGTATTCAAGAACAGCATCGGAGTAGCGTTCATTTTCAAAAAGATCAACACCTTTTTTTATAACCTCGCCGGAATTGATGAGTGGAATTTGCTGAGCAGAAATATTTTTTTGTGATGAAATCAACAGAAAAATTACAAAAAGTTTTTTAAGCATGATTTTAAATTTTCTTTTAAGGAAGAATTTTTATGGTTAATAATTTTCTTGAACGGGGGAAATAGTAAACGAACAATCAGGCTCAATATTTTTTAAGTGTAATTGTTGCGTATTATTTTCTGTTCAATAATAATAATAGAAAATAAAGTATCAAAATAAAATGGCAGCTTTAGTTTTTACGCCATTGAATATAATAAATTGGGTAATGCAAAAATGCAATTGCCATTGCTATTCTTTCAAACTTATGTTACTCCACAAATTTGTAACCGACACCGCGTATTGAAAAAAAATGTTTTGGATTACGCGAGTCTTTTTCAAAATACCTTCTGAAAGCAAGAATAAAATTATCAATGGTTCGGGTGCTTGGTGTAACATCGTAACCCCATGCAGTTTGCAAAATGTGCTGGCGCGATACAACCTGGTTTTTTCGGTCAATTAAAAGTTTTAGCAAGGCTGCTTCCTTTTGTGTTAGTTGAATTTTTTTTCCGGCCGTGCCCTTAGCTGTAAAAGTTTTAAAGTCAACCATACAATTACCAAACTCCACCGTTGCCGATTTTTTTTCTTTATTGGTTCCTTTCAAACTGTGTTTAACCAAAACTTTAACCCGAAGTAAAAGTTCTTCGAGGTTAAATGGTTTAGTAAGATAATCATCGGCTCCTAACTTTAATCCCATCACTTTATCTTCATGCGTGTCTTTTGCTGTCAGAAATAAGATTGGTGTTTCAGAATCTGAAAGCCTGATTTTTTCACATACCTGAAATCCATCCATTTCAGGCATCATAACATCCAGGATGATCAGATTGAATCGTTGCTCTTTAAATAGTTTAAGTGCGTCGACACCGTTGGTGGCAGCAACTACTTCATAATCTTCCATTTCAAGATTCATTCGAATGGCATCAAGTAAACTTTTTTCGTCTTCAACAACTAATATTCTGTTTAGCATGGCAGTCAGTTTTTTTAATGAAATTTATTTAAAGGAAAATTGTGTTAACTGGTTTGTGCTTTGGGAAGTGTTATTTCAAAAACGGTTCCGGCAGGTAAATTGTTTTTCACTTCCACTTTTCCATTGAGCAGTTTTAAAAGTTCTTTTACCATGTATAAGCCAAGGCCGGTACCGGTTGTGCTTCGCGTATCTTCATTGCCAACTCTGTAAAATTTACTGAAAATTTTTTGTTTTTCTGTATCGGAAATTCCAAATCCATTGTCGGCTATGGCAAGCATCAGATCGCCTGATTTTTCGTAGAGCTGACAATGAATAAGCGCTTTTTCCGGAGTGTATTTTATGGCATTATCAATCAGGTTATTTATAATTGTTTGTAAGGCAAGTGTATCAGCATAAACATATAAATCCGGTATAATACTTTGAGTCATAATTTTTCTGCTGGCATAAACCATTTTTGATTTGTTAAAAATTTCTTCTGTCATTGCTGAAAAATTGCACAACTCAATGGATGGCTGGTAGGAGTGATCTTCAATTCGTGCAGAGAGCAGCAGGTTGTCAACCAGAATTTTTAATCGATCAATATCATCGAGGCTATTGGTTAAAAGTTTAAAATAATTTTCGTCATCGAGCTTGTTTCTTTTCATTAATGTTTGCAACGAAAGTTTGGTGGATGACAGCGGGCTTTTTAATTCGTGTGTGATGGAAAGCAAAAAATTTTTTTGCCTTCTGTTCAGTTCCATTTCCTTTGTAAGTGTTCGGTATAATTGAAAAGTTCCGGCCATGAGTAAAATCATCATCACAATGGCTTCACTCAAAATCATTTTGCGCTGTTTTGCGTACCCTTTTTCAATAGTTTTATATTCAGCTGTAGCAATTAATTTTATTTCAGGAACAGGTTGCATGGCATTTTGCAACTGTAATACATTAAGTTCAAGGGCTAATGAGTCGTTGTTTTTTTCAAGTAACAAAATGGTCCACCAGCTAAAGGAGATAAACATATAAAGTACCATGACATAAAATAAAACCACCAACCCTTTTCTCATGCAACTAACTTAAAACTTGTTTGTGAGGAAATGCATTTATTCAAATAAAACTGACCGTGAAATGACAAAGCGCACTATGAATTTAGCAACGGCAGTGTAACAAAAAAAGTAGTGCTGGTATTTTCTACAGATTCAAACCGAATGGAACCGCCTGCAAGTTCAATTATGTTTTGAGTAATGGCTAACCCCAAACCCATGCCTGATGATTTAGTGGTGAAATTCGGCACAAAAACTTTTTTTGCTTTCTCTTCACTAATCCCGATTCCGTTATCGCTTACGCTGACAATAATTTTATTTTCATGATTAATTGCTTTCACTAACACTTCACCTATTCTGTCTTCAGGAATTGCCTGAATGGAATTAAGAATCAAATTATTGAACACACGAAGCAATTGATTTTTATCTCCGAATACCAAATCATTTATTCTTCCTTCTGTTTGAACAACAACATTTACTTCTTCATTTTGTTTGTACAAATTAGCAGAGTGATAAACCACTTCGAGCAAGTGCATTTTTTCATTTTCAGGTTGTGGCATTTTTGCGAATGATGAAAACTCTGTGGCAATCTTTGATAAGTTTTCAATTTGCTCAATCAATGTTTTTGAAACTCTTGCTGCCAATTCAGGAGCCCGCGGATCGTTGTTGTCATAAGCCCGTTGCAAATGCTGAATGCTTAGTTTCATTGGTGTCAGTGGATTTTTTATTTCATGCGCCACCTGTTGTGCCATTTCTCGCCATGCCGATTCACGCTCAGAGCGTGCAAGTTGTTTTGCACTCTCATCTAGCTTCGTTATCATTTTATTAAACTCATTTACCAGCACGGCTAACTCATCCCGCGCCTGCCATTGAATGGGTACATTCTTTCCGCCAATTGTAACCTGTTTAAATTTTTCAGCAATGTGCGAAAGCTTTCCTGTTATCTGTCGCGAAATAAATGGAGCCAAAAATCCGGCAAGTATTAAGGCTGTAACTAAAATATTTATCAATGCAGAAAAGAAAACCCCGATTTGTTCATTGAGTAAACGATAAGTATTGAAGTATGGAATGTTTAAGTATGCGAGCAACTGACCTTCTTCATTGTAAACAGGTTTGTATCCGCTTAAATATTTCAGTTCACCGATTTTTTCCTGCTGAATAATTTCTGATGGAAGCTCGCCTCGCATTTTACGAAATGCCTTTGCATCCATCATGCGCGATTGCAATCCTTTTTCAAAAATACTTGGTTGCGAAGAGGTGAGTAACGCGCCATGCATGTCATAAAAATTCACATCCATGTCATGCAACTCACTAAAGTCGTTGATGTTGATATTAAGAATTGTTGAGAGATCACGCGGAGTAAAACCGCATAGCGAATCAAAAGAAACAGTATTGCTAACAACATATCGAACTGATTGTTCCACCTCTTTTAATTTCTCCGAAAGTTTTTCGGATGTGTTGTTGTTAAATTGCTGTTGAAATAAATTTCCAATTGTGACTCCCAGAAAAATGACAGAAAGAAAAATGATGAATACAAACGACAACTGAATAATGTTACGGAATGATGCTTCGGCAAAACTGAAAAAGTGCGCTGCTCCTTTTGAATACAGATACAGATAAAGTAAAAATGCAATGAGCACAACAAATAGAAAAGCTGCTACAAACAAATAAGAAAATGCTGAGAAAAATTCCTGCAATAAATCAATGTCTTTTGAAATAACTACAGTATCACCATCATCCTGTTTTAAAATAATGTGTTCCAGATTTCCTTCATGATATATTAAGGGCTCGTTTACTTCAGCAGTCATGAGGCCATAAATATCATTTACGGGATAGGTTATGGTTCCGCTGCTTTCATTCAGGCGATGGTTGTTTTCATAAATGGCAAATGAATAGCCTTCGGCTTCCTCCGGAATTTTATCTTTTTCTTCCAGCAATAATTCGGGATACACATTTATTCTATTCAATAATTTACTGCGCAATACAATAAACAATCGACCAATGTAATTTCCTGATACAATTATTGGATAGAATGCAGCATAACCACTGCCTGTGGAATTGCTGTTGAAATAATAAAGCTTGCCTGAGATTAAAGTTTGTGCGTTTCTGAAAATTTCATTTCCAAAATTATTGGCGCTTGCACTTTCCTCCACATTCAGTGGTAATCCATCTGAATTAAAAGCAACAAAATCTACTTCATATCGGCTGTAACCAAACGCAAAATACAATTGGCGCAAGCGGTCAGAAAATTCTTTGTATGATAACTGTGGGTTTACAAAATAATTTTTTATAAAATCATCTGCTTCAATTTGCGGGCGCATATCAGCTAACAAGTACTCTGTAACATTATCGCGCTCGTTAATGAGTTTGCGCGCAAGTGTGAGCCGTGAATTCAAATCTTTTTCCTGTCGGAAATAAGTAGTAAGCATTGCGCATGAAACAGAAAAAATAATTAACAAAACAAACAACCGAACTAAATCAATTCGCGAAACATTTTTCACTCCTAATAAATAAATGAAGATGCAGACGATACAAATTCCAAATGCAATCCAAACCGCAGAAAGATCAAAATGAAAAAGAGGAATGTAAAGAATTGCTGATACTGTAACCAGTAATAGAATGGCAACTTTTATCGTAAATGATAATTTAAGTGAGCGTGTGTACTCAGCAGTTTTTTGTGCAAGCAGATAAAAACAAAACGCGAATACACTTATACAAAACAAAGCAATGATGGATAGGTAGTCGGGAGTTATGGGGTTTAAAAAACCAATCAATAATTTAGAATCTCTTGATAACCCTTTGATGGAATAAACAAAATAAACACCAATGAAAAATATAAAACTCATCCATAAAAACGCAACTAACCACTTGGTAATTTTATTTTCAGGCGTAGGAATTTCAATAAAAAAATTAATATAAATCACTGACCAAATTGCAGCTATGCATTCAATAAATAAACAACCGAGTGATGAGCCTATATCAGGAGAAGCAAATACATCAGCCGCAAATAATTTCCAGTTCGAAACTCCCACCGGAATGAAGTAAGCATGATTTAATAAATAAAAAATAAAAACAGGAACCGATAAAGCCAGAACCAATTTCAATTGCCACCAAATGTTACCTAATAAATGCGTTAACAGATGATGAATGGAAGTGAGAAGCAAGAGTAAACTCAGAAAATAAAAGACAATTGCTAATGTTTGTGGCTCCTGATTATTGAAGGGTAATGCATAACTCAGATAAAATAATTTTTTACCTTTTAAAGATTTAACTTCTTCTGATAATGGTGTGGCAGAATCAGAAATATTTACCCATTCAGGAATTGAAAAGGC
>JAHEZG010000409.1:0-959 GCA_023251195.1 Chitinophagaceae bacterium
TTGTTTTCCCTTTTCAATTCGTTTTAAATTATGCGCTAAATTTTTTGCCTGATTGATTGCCACATTCGCCAATTGCGGATGCCCCTTTGGATATTTTGTTGTTTCCATAAAAGCAATGTCTCCAATGGCAAAAATAGAATCAGTGCCTGCAACCTTGTTGATGCGGTTTACTTTAATTCGATTACCAGATGTTAAAACTGTTTCTGCTAATCCCTGTATTGTGTTGGGTGTTACACCGGCAGTCCAGATCACTGTTTTTGTTTTTATGGAATTACCGTTACCTAAAGTCAGTATTTCACCATCATAATTTTTAACAAAAGTTTCCATCACAAGTGTTACACCCATACTTCGCAGATATTTTTGAGATATAAGTTTTGAATTTTCGCTCATGCTGTTCAGTGTATTCCTGCTTCCCTCTACAAGCACAATATTGAATTTCGAAAAATCAATACCACGGTAATCTTTAGGCAGCACAAATTTTTTAATGTCGGCAAATGCACCGGCGAGTTCAACTCCTGTTGGCCCCGCTCCCACTATTACAAGATTGAGTAAGCTTTCCTTCTCGGTATCATTTGCCGAAATAATTTTTTCAAAAGTTTGCAGTATGTGATTGCGAATGGCAATGGCATCATAAGTTGTTTTAAGAGTGAATGCATAATCGCTTATGCTGTTGTTGCCAAAGAAATTTGTTTTACATCCAATCGCAATAACAAGATAATCAAATTCAAAATCACCAATGGTGGTAGTTATCTTTTTTTGTTGGTCGTTGACACCTAAAACTTCTGCCAGCCGAATCTGCACATTTTTTTTGTGCTTGAAAATGTGCCGCAATGGAAATGAAATACTGGCCGGTTCCAGCTGCGAGGTTGCCACCTGATAAAACAACGGTTGAAACTGATGATGATTTATTTTATCAATCAGCAATACATCGAATAAATTCTCATCCAGATTTCTCGCCA
>JAHEZG010000409.1:1055-2938 GCA_023251195.1 Chitinophagaceae bacterium
TCCTTTTAGCGCTCATTGATTAAAACTTTATTCTCTTCATTGATTCTGATACCTATCATTAAAGCATTCAGTATTGAAAACAACAGTGTTGTATAATACAAGTGAAACGCCAATGGAATTATTGCAATTTCAAGCACAACCACAAAATAATTCGGATGCTTAAAATATTTGTACGGTCCTTTTTCAATCAAAGCAAAAGATGGTATGCGATAAATTTTGGTGTTCCAGAATTTTCCTAATGAAAGAACAACCCAAGCTTTAAAAAGTATCAGTACTATATAAAGTAAGATGAGGAATATATTAAAACCGGATACCGGTTTTAAATTGTATTCAACTATTAACCAAATAAAAAATGACACATGTAATATTACAATGAAAGGATAATGGTTCCTGCCATATTCTATTGCTCCATTTTCGAGCAACCATTTTTCATTGTGCTTCGAATAAATTAATTCGATAACCCGAAGCAGTACGACAAACGAAATAAAAAAAGTAAAAATCATTTTCAGCTATTATTCATCTGTAGCAAAACCATTTCACTCGAAAATCCCGGACCGAGAGAAACCATTAACCCAAATCCATTTTCAAACTCCTGCGAAAAAAATCTTTCCATCACATACAGAACTGTCGGGCTGCTCATGTTGCCATAATCATTCATCACTTCACGGGTATTCTTCAAAGCGGTTCCATCAATATTCAATGCTTCTTCGTAAGCGGTTAAAACTTTTTTTCCGCCGGGATGAAAAATAAAATTCTTTATATCGGAAAGCAGGAGTTGATGTTTTTCCAAAAACGATGCGACATCTGCTCCGATATTTTTTTGAATGATGACAGGAATGTTCTGAGAAAACAAAACTTTAAATCCTGTATCCAGGAACTCCCAACCCATCACTTCAAGTGTATCGTAATAAAGTTTGCTCTGATTTGCTAAAAAAGAAACTTCCCTTTTTGTTTTGTTCTTGTGATTATCTCCTGTGATTATGCATGCTGCAATACCGTCTGCAAATAAACTGGAGCCGATGAAATTGCTTTTGCTGTAATCGTGTCGTAAAAAAGTTAAAGAGCACAATTCAACTGCAATCACTAAGACAACTGCATCAGGATTCGCTTTTGCGAGAATACATGCTTTAGAAAAACCCGCAACTCCACCCGCACACCCCAATCCAAAAACAGGAGTTCGAGAAATGTGTTGGTTCAGTTTCATCTCATTAATAATTAATGCATCAATACTTGGTGTGGAAAGACCGGTTGTGGAAATGAAAATAAAGTCAGTGATTTCATTCTTATCAATTTTAGCAGAAGAGATACATTCTTCAATCGCCTTCACTGAATATTCCACCGAAGTTTGAATGTATAGTAAGTTCTGCTCTTGAAATGAATGAGCCGTTTTATAATAGTCAAGCGGCTTACAAAAATTCCGCGTTTTGATTTCTGTATTTTCGAATGCACTGAGCATTCTTGTAACTTGCGGAAACGATGGTTCAAATAATTCTTTTGCGCATTGTTTCACTTCCTGTTGAGCAACTTTAAAAGGGAAATCAATTTTAGATATGGCTGCTAATGATGGCATAGCGAACTATTGAGATTTGTTTGTTTTTAATAAATAATGCATAGCATAAATATGCCACAATAATTATTTTAAGGCATTTCTTCAATTCCATCCTGAGATCGAAAAAGCGTGGTCTCACATTTGTAAAATATTTTTTCATTAACCAAATCAAAATATTATGAAATCATTTCAATCCTTTACATGCATGCTTGCAATTGCTTTACTGTTAAACTCCGGTTGCGTGTCAACCAGAAAATATAAAGATGCACAAGCGCATATAACAAAATTGCAAAGCGACAGCAGCGGAACCCACGGATTGTTGCAGCAGTGTAAC
>JAHEZG010000099.1 GCA_023251195.1 Chitinophagaceae bacterium
CAAAAGCGATAAACACACAACTGAAAACCACCAACCAGCGAACGGGTTTTGATTTTTTCTCAGCAGGAAATCCTTTCTCCAGAATAAAAATGCTCGGCACATCGCGGTTGATAGTTGCTTTAAATTGTTCCGATAATCCAATGGAGTTGTTCAGTTCTTTCAATGCTGCTTTCTTTTTATCATCTAATATTTTTATTTCCTCATTCGCCATATCAAAACTTGCTTTCTCTTCAGCACTCATGTTATTCATTCGATTTAAATCAGAAATATTTCCGGCGAGGTTGTATCGGTTACGCAACTTGATAATGGAATCAGTCAGAATTTTTATGGTTGCTTCTTTTGCTGAAATCTTATTGTTGTAAATGCTCACCATTTTCTGCTTGTTGTCCATCAACAGATTTTTACTGATGTCATCTATTTTCCAAACCATAGCATTTACCATATGCGCCGCTGTGTCTTTATCCTGATCGTAAACTGTAATCTCAATGGAACCCTTATCGGTTCGTTCAATATTTACATTGTCTTCCAACTCTAATTGGACAGCATAATTCGGATAGTCAGATGTGGCTGAATCAATGTCGTAATGCTTGAATAAATTATACCGCTGCACCATAAACATTTTCAATTGCGCGCTTTGAGCAATTGCCATCAGTCGGTCCACATCATCGCTGGTTCCGAAAAAATTCTGGCTCTTTTGTTCGAACATGTTTTCGCTGTTCGTTATGCTCGGGTTCGATGGCAGTATCACCGACTTCGAAGCATAATATGGTTTCATAATATGCGGATCTGAAATCACAATGCTTCCAACCAATGCAATGGCACAAACAATGAGGATTGATTTCTTCCATTTTAATATTATCCGGATAACTGAAATGAGATTGAGTTGCTTTTCCATTTAAGGGTTTAAAAATTTTGCACAAACCTAAAGTAATGAACAGGATTAGCAAATTGGTTTTGCCGCCATTGTAAAAACAGAAATTTTATTGTGCGAAGGGGAAGAAAAATTATTCCTCGCCGGAAACCAACAATGCCCGCACCTTTTTCAACTCAAATAATTTTAAAGCGAAAGCAATGAGTAATGAGACCAGCAATCCGGCAATCACTCCCGGAATAAGTGAAGTGATAAATAAATGTGCAACATAACCAACTGCAAGTGAGAGCAGTGAAAACAAAATCAACTTGCTGATTAATACCGGATTCATTTTCAGGTGAAATATTTTCCGGCTGATAAAAATTTCTATCAAACCAATAATACATTGCGTGGAAACTGCAGCAATGGCGGCACCGGTGCATTGATATTTCGGAATGAGAATAATGTTCAGCGAAAGATTGATGATTGCTGTTACAGCAGTGGCAAAAGCCAATTCCTTTAAACTGCGGTTCGCAGCGAGCAATGTTCCGAAAATGTAAACAGTAGAAGCGCCCGGCAATGCGAACATCAGTATTCCTAAAATGTTTGCTGAATAAATTGTTGTGTCGTGATACAGCAATTGCATGATTTCGTTTCTGAAAAACAAACAAACCACAGCAAGCATCCAACTGAAAATGAAAATGGTT
This sequence comes from Chitinophagaceae bacterium, assembly GCA_023251195.1. GTDB lineage: Bacteria > Bacteroidota > Bacteroidia > Chitinophagales > UBA10324 > UBA10324. The sequence goes on from JAHEZG010000099.1 coordinate 1,558, forward strand.
TTAAAACTGACAGCGGTGAGTTCATCCACCTTTTGTCCGCGTCGAATCAGTCGCGAAAAAATCGGAAGCAGCAATGCCGCAAATAAAAATCCAAATTGATTAGCCGCATCAAGCAAGCGAAAAGCAGAAGCATAAATTCCTGCCTGAACATCTCCATCGGTTCCCAATAATTTTTTCAGCAACACTGCATCGGTGCGAGTATAAATTCCCATCAGCAAAACAATCACAGCAAGCAGATAGCTTTCTTTCCAGATTTTTTTCAGCATGCTGAAGTCAAACGAAAATTGCAATTTCGGAATGCGCTGTAACAGTAAAACAGTCGCCACTAAAATAGTAATGACATAACTCGCCGTTTGCGAATACACAAACCATTCAATCTGAAATTCGCCTGCAATCGGTTTGAAATAATACAACCACCCGAATAATAAAATCATCAGCAATTTATCAAGTATGGAAAGAAAACTATCGAGCTTAAAAAATTGAAGTGCAGATAAATTGCTTCGCAAATAAAGAAGCAGCGAATTGAGTCCCTGATTTAGAATTAAAATTCCGAGAATATAATATCCCTCCTTGGTCGGCTGCAAAAAAATAGCTGCAACAAGCGTGAGCACGCAGTATAAAATGAAAAGCAAAACTTTAAAACATAAAATGTTCGACAGATATTTTTTGATGAGCGATGGTTGCTGCGCAATGATGCGGTTGTTGTAATTCGTGATGCCAATGTCGAGAATAATGCTGAACAGAATACTGAGATTGAACAACGCGAAATACAAACCATACTCGCCGTGCCCTGTCAGATTCTGAACAGTTCTGTCCACTCCCAAAACATACAATGGTTTGATAAGCACATTCAGCACCAGCAGAAAAATAAGATTGCGGAAAAAAGTTTGCTTCATTAATCGGAGTGCAAAATACTATTGAAGATTACAAATTCCTGATTGCAGATTACAGATTGAAAAATGGCTTCGTGCAATGTCATTTTGTTAAGAAAATGGCTAAAGCCATCCGCGAAATATTTTGTCGCACCATAGCCCACGGTTTAAACCGTGGGCTATGAGAATTTCCACAACACAAAATCGTTTCAACGATTTACTCCTGAATAACATTGGGTTTCGTGTAATTCGTGGCTAACATTTAATTCATTTATTTCGCGGCGCATAGAATGAACAAAGAAATCTGGTTGAAACGAATTGACAGAGTTGCGCGCCTCGAAAAAAAATCGAAGTGGGTTCGCCTGTTATCAAATCCGGTCAACAGAATTTATGGATTGACTTTTTCGAAACTGCTTTTTCCTTCTTCCAAAAAACCAAATTACACTTCAGCAAAACTGATTTGCGATTACCGCATGACCGTTGCGCTTCCCGATGGTTTAGATATTTTTTTGTGCGGCTGTAAAACCCACGACTCAGAATTGCGGTTTGCAAAATGGATGGTTCAGACTCTGCAACCTCGCGATACTTTTTTTGATGTGGGCGCGCATTTTGGATTTTTCAGTTTGCTCGCCGCGCAGTTGGTGGAAGAAAACGGAAAAGTTATTTCGTTTGAACCTGCAGCACTCGCCGCAAATATTCTGCACAACAATATTGAACGACTCAGACAAGTGCGAATGGTTCAATCTGCTGTTGGCGAAACAACCGGCAGCGTGATGTTCATGGAAGGAAAACCCGGACAAACAGAATCGAGCGGACGAATGAGCGCCGAAGAAGAACAAAACGAAACCATTCAGGGAAATCTGGTGAACTGTGTTTCGCTCGATGATTTTTCGGAGAAAGAAAAACTGATTCCGACTGCCATTAAAATTGATGCAGAAGGAAGCGAACTGAAAGTGTTACAGGGTATGAACCGGCTGTTACATTCGTATAAGCCCACCATCATTATGGAATTCTGGAGCAAGAAATTTCACAACAATCAGCAACACATTGATGCAATGAATTTGTTAATCAGCAATGGTTACGCAATGAATCTGATTGACGATGACGGAAAACTTTTTCGCAGCAGCAATCCCGAACAGCTATGCATGGAACGGAAATTAGAATCAGATAATATAGTTTTCACTGCATGAAGATTGCCGTCAACACCCGCTTCTTACTGAAAGATAAACTGGAAGGAATCGGCTGGTTCACTTACGAATCGCTGAAGCGAATGGTGCTTGCACATCCCGAACACGAATTTCATTTTTTGTTCGACCGCAAATTTTCTGATGAATTCATCTTTGCAAAAAATGTGGTGCCGCATGTTTTATTTCCACCGGCGCGTCATCCGTTTTTGTGGTATGCTTGGTTTGAATATGCCGTTCCGCGCGCGCTGAAAAAAATAAAACCCGATGTGTTTCTTTCCACCGACGGATACTTGTCGCTCTCGGTAAAAATTCCACAGGTGCTCGTGATTCATGATCTGGCTTTCGAACATTTCAGCAATCATGTGGACTGGCTCACGCTTCGTTACTACAAATATTTTGTTCCGCGATTTGCAAAACACGCCACTCGAATTGCAACTGTTTCAGAATACACGAAGCACGATGTGACAGAAAAATATAAAATCGCCGCCGATAAAATTGATGTAACACACAATGGCGGAAACGAAATTTTCAAACCGCTGGATGCTGCGGAACAAAAATTAATTCGCGAAAAAATTTCAGGTGGCGCTCCTTATTTTATTTATGCAGGCGCGGTGCATCCGCGAAAAAATGTGAATCGTTTGTTTCTCGCTTTCGATGCTTTCAAAGAAAAATTCGGGGGCGATTTTAAATTAATTATTGCCGGAAGAAAAGCATGGGACACCGATGAAGCCATGAAAACTTACGAGCGCATGAAGTACAAGCACGATGTGATTTTTCTCGGTCACTTGCGATTGAGTGAACTCGCACAGGTGCTCGCTTCGGCAACCGCGCTCACTTATGTTTCGCTGTTCGAAGGTTTCGGAATTCCGATTGTGGAAGCCATGAATGCCGGAGTTCCTGTTATTACTTCCAATGTTTCTTCCATGCCCGAAGTAGCGGGCGATGCCACTTTAATTGTCAATCCTTTTTCAGTGGAAGAAATAGAAAACGCGATGCTGAAAATGGCAACCGATGAATCGCTCCGGAAAAATTTAATTGCAAAAGGAAATCTGCAGAAACAAAAATTCAGTTGGGATTTAACTGCCGAGCGATTGTATGATTGTGTGATGCGGGCAGTGAATGTGAAGAATAACTTGTGAATGGTCGATACTTACCATCATTGAAAATCCAAAGTTGAACTTTGGATTTTCAATGATGAATTGTACTTTTACACAATGATAAAGAGAAAACTCGATGTCGAACTAAGGCAACTGATGAAGACTTTCCCGGCAGTTGCTATTTTGGGTGCACGGCAGGTTGGCAAAACCACATTGGCAAAATCATTAGCGAAAAAGAAAGGTGTTGTATCGGAATACATTGACCTCGAAAATCCAAACGACCGCCGCAAACTCGCTGATACATTTTCGTATTTAACTTCAGTAGAAAATAAGTTGGTCATAATTGACGAGGTGCAGGTAATGCCCGAAATATTTTCTGTGCTTCGTTCAGTCATTGATGCAAAGCGAAAAAACGGACGGTTTATTTTATTGGGTTCTGCCTCACCGCAATTAGTGAAGGGAGTTTCAGAATCATTGGCAGGAAGAATTTATTACACCGAACTGACTCCGGTTTCATACACCGAACTGCCAAGTAGAATCGGTATGAACCGGCATTGGTTCAGAGGCGGATTCCCCAATGCGCTTATGGCAAAAACCGACCGCGATTATGTAAACTGGATGAATGGTTTTATTAAAAGCTACATCGAAAGGGATTTGAATTTTTTGTTCGACATTACTTTTTCTGTTTCCATGATGCGGAATTTCTGGAGCATGCTCGCACACGCAAACGGCGGAATCTGGAATGCCGAAATGTTTGCGCGCTCGCTTGGTGTAAGTGCGCCAACCGTATTGCGCTATCTTGAATTTTTAGAAGGCGCTTTTTTAGTTCATCGGTTACCTGCGTTTTTTACCAATGCAAAAAAACGATTAGTGAAAGCACCGAAAGTTTACATCCGCGACAGCGGCTTGCTGCATCGGTTGTTGAATCTCAGTTCGCCCGATGATATCCAGGGGCATCCTGCAATTGGTGCTTCGTGGGAAGGTTATGTGGTGGAGCAAATAAAAAATTCAGTACATCACGATATTCAATTGCATTATTACCGCACGCAGGTTGGCGCTGAGTGCGATTTGGTTTTTGTGCGCGGGCACAAGCCGGTGGCAACTGTTGAAATAAAATTCTCCAATGCTCCCGCAGTTTCAAAAGGATACTACCAATCCATTGCTGATTTGAAATGTAAAACCAATTTCATTGTAACACCCGGCAGCGATGATTACTCGTCGTCGGATGGTGTTCGGGTTTGTTCAATGGATACTTTTATAAATAAATATCTCCCCTTAATCAAATAAATCATCATTGAAAATCCAAAGTTTAATTTTGGATTTTCAATGATGATTTATTCATTCTCCTCTGAAATAATTTTTTTCGATTCCAAATAAAAATTCTGTTTATGAAAAAATACTTGCCAATTCTTTTGCTGATTTTCTGCTTCCCTTCAAAATCATTTTCACAAACCACCAATCAGGATTCAACAACTGTAACAGACAAAATTTATGTTGATGTTGGTTTTCTGCTGAATGATTTACAAAAACCTGTTCAGTTAAAAATCCTGAAAACTGATCCTGAAAACGCAGCAATGAAAACTGATCCGGTATTATTGAAAGCCATTAAAATGAAGCTTTCAGAATACTCTCAGGAAATTCTTTCAAGTGAGTGGAGTGACTCAACAGATTCTTATCAAATACACTTGATTTACAATTCGGCCAAGAAGGAAATAGAATAAGTTGAAATTTATTTGCTTATAGATTGATTAATCATTCCTGTTCAATACAATAATATTCTTATTCAGATGTAAAGGCAGGCTTATGTGACTTTTGTCACAAAACAAGTTCATATTGATATTGAATTTTGTGGTGTAAAAAAAGAAAAAGCCAAAATGAAAACACTAAAATTCAAAATCATGAAACCAAATTTCTACTCTCAATTTGTTATGAAAAAACTTAGAAATACATTTTTAGGTGTTTTTGGTTTTATGTCATTCACGCAAAATTCATTTGCGCAATGGAGTGTTGATTCTTTATCAGCACCAAAGTCAGGTTTGATTACCGCACAAGTTGGATCGAAAGCAATTTTTGCATCGTCCACGCAATTTGAAACTTATGATTTTTCTACCGGAACATTTGCACTTAAAACAATTACTACTCCTCGATCATTAATGTTACCGGCAGTTGCAGCTGGGAAGGCATACTTCGGCGGAGGTGTAACAGGCCCTTATACGGATCCTGTAGTTTTGAATAAAGTTGATGTATACACGCTTGCAACAAACAGTTGGACAACTAATACATTATCGCAAGCACGCAGAGTTGGTGCATCGGGTTCAGTGGGCGATAAAGTTTTTTTTGCAGGCGGCAAACAGGTATTAACTTATTCGAAGCGCGTAGATATAATTGATGCAATTACTAATGTAAAAACCACAGCCAACTTATCGCAGGCCCGATACTTAATGGCAGTGGGTAGCGCAGGAAATAAAATTGTTTTTGCAGGTGGCGAAACAGGAACAGTTGGAAGTGCTGTATCGAGCAACAAGGTAGATATTTATGATAACACAACTGGTTTGTGGAGCGTGGCATTGCTCTCGCAAAAACGCGAATCAATTTCGGTTGGTGTGGTTGGAAATAAAATTTTGTTTGCAGGTGGAGTAAACAGCAATGGAATTATTTTAAATCGAGTTGACATTTATGATGCAGGAACAAATACCTGGAGCACAGCAAATTTATCGGAGACCAAGTATGCAATTTCTGTTGCCACGGTTGGCAATCGGGTTTATTTTGCCGGAGGTCTTACAAATAGTTCGGGTACATTATCAAGTCGCGTTGAAATTTATGATGCAACAACCAATAGTTGGAGTTACATCACCCTTTCATCACCAAGAATTGGAATGGCAGTGGGGCAAACACCTGCGCGATTAATGTTTGCAGGAGGTTCGGTAGCATGGGGGAACACCGGAACTGATCGAGTGGAAGTTTTGAATTTGCTTACAAACACCTGGTCGGTTGAATACTTAGTGCAACCAAGATTGGGAATTGCATCAGCATCTTATGGTACTAAAGCAATATTTGCAGGTGGAGCTCAGGTATGGAGCTCGTATCCGCAGTATTCTATTATTTCAAAGAAGATTGATATCTGGACTGACCTTCCACCAAGAATTGAAAGTGAAACTGTTACACCTTTATCAATCGCATCATCAATAAACATTTATCCGAATCCTTTCAGCAACTATTTGCAAATACAATTAACTGAAACTGCAATTCTTCCAATAAGAATGGAATTGTTTGATTTAAACGGAAGAACGGTTTCAGCAATTTTGCTGAATGATTTTAATTCGTCAATTGATCTAAACAATCTCGCAACAGGAATTTACATGATGCGCATTGGCGATGAAAAAAATAGTTGGAAAACTGAAAAAATAATTAAACAATAGGGGATAATTGGTTATTAAAAAAAGGAGTCGCATAAATATTTATGCGACTCTTTTTTTGGAGAAAATTATTTCACAATGAAGTACTGCAAAAATTTTAGCTTGTAGGTAATTTCAGATTCGCTGGCAAAATGATTTTGAAAAATAACATCTTCTTTAATTTAATCTTGCCAAAGATTGTTAAATACATAAAAATCAAAAATGAATTTTCCTGAAATTAAAATCAATAATTTATTTCTGGTTGTCAGTTTTATTTTTTCATCTTCAATAAATTCCAGCGCGCAGGATTTATCAAAACAAATTGACAGTGTAAAAACTTCCATCAGTAAAATGAAAGCCGACACTTTAAAAGTGAATGCCCTCAACGATGCTGCATGGAATTTTAAAACCAAGGATCCAACGCTATCCAAACAATTCAGCAGCGAAGCATACTCGCTTGCATTAAAACTGAATGACAAAACCGGACAAATAGAGGCGCTCAATCTTACCGGTAATGTGATGGACAATCAGGGCGAATATGCAAGTGCACTCAGCACTTATCGCAAAGCACTGGAACTGGCATTAACCATTGGGTTGAAAAAAAATATAGCAGGACTCACCAACAACATCGGTTTAATTTTCGAACACACAGGAGAAATTGATTCGGCATTGGTGTACTACAACAAAGCATTAATTCTGAAACGGGAAATAGGAAATAAAATTTCCATTGCCTCCACACTCAATAACATCGGGAATATTTACTGGAACAAAAGCAATTACAACAAAGCTTTGGAATTTCATTTTGAATCGTTGAAAATGAAAGAGGAAGCCGGCGATAAAAAATTAATGGCTTCGAGTTATCACAACATCGCCAATATTTATCTTGATATGAAATTGTATGAACTGGCGAAGCAGTATGAAAATAAATCAATCACCATTCGCTTAACGCTCGACGACTTCTGGGGATTAGGAACTTCATACAACACACTCGGATTAATTCTTTCTGACCAGAATAAATTTCCGCAGGCAATAGAATCGTTTAACAAGGCAATTGAATATTCAGGCAGGGTAGAAGACACTGTGAATCTCGGAAAAATTTACAGCGGACTTTCGCAATCTTATTTCGGAATGAAAAAATATGCACTCGCGCAGGAATGGGAAATAAAAGCCACCGATATAAAAAAATCATTCGGCGATTTAAAAGGTCTGAGTGTATCGTACTTCCATCTCGGAAATATTTACCTGGAACAAAATAAATTTAATGAAGCAAGGCATTGGTACTTGCAATCAGTTGCTGTTGGAAAAAAACTGGATAACAAAAAAGTTATCTCCGATGCGTACGGCGGAATTTCTGATGCTTACAAAAAGGAAAACAAAATGGACAGCGCATTTTATTTTCTGCAGCAGTTTGTTTCAATGAACGATTCGGTAATTGACGAATCGCGTATTAAAGAAATTGCAGGTTTGCAAATCCGCTACGAAACAGAATTAAAGCAGCGCGAAATCGATAGTTTGAATCTGCAAAAAGCACGAAGCCACGAGCAACTGCTTTCAGCAGCCATTGAAGTTCAACGAAGGAATTATTTATTGCTTGCCACTTTTATTTTGCTGGTGGCAGGTGGCATTGCATTTCAATTGTTCCGCAAAAATCAACAGACAAAACTCGCTTCCGAAAAAGCAAAAGCAATTCTCGAAACAGAAATCAATGAGCGACAACGGATAGCCCGCGATATGCACGACGAGTTAGGTTCAGGTCTTTCTAAAATTTCCATTGCACAACAATTCGCCAAAGAAAATTCCGATGATAAAAAAATACTAAGTGAAAATCTTTCCTCCATCGGAAAAGCAACTACAGAATTAGTGGCAAGCATGGGTGATTTAATCTGGAGTTTAAATACCGACGATAACACACTTGAAGCCCTGCTCGCCCGCATCCGCTCACATGCCAGTGATTATTTAGAAGAAGCCGGGATCAATTACGAAATAAATATTCCGCACGATTTACCCAATCATAATTTGTTCAAAGAATGTCGTCACCACTTGTATCTCACATTTAAAGAAGCATTGAACAATGCAGTGAAATATTCCAAAGCATCGCAAATCACAATAACTGTTACACACATTAATCAGAAATTTATAATTACTGTAGCAGATAACGGCAAAGGTTTTTCAATAGAAGAAAAAATACAAAAGGGAAATGGTATTGGTAACATGCAACAACGAATGCAAGCCATTAATGGTAAAATAAATATTCAATCAGCACCGGGAAATGGAGCCAAAATTGAATTGACAGTAAATGAAAACAAATTGTTCAACTCCATTTCATAAACACAAATACTGATTCCTGTTCACTGATCACTGATTTCTGAATATCACATGAAAGTGTTAGAAGCAAGAAACTCTACTACAACTATTTTCGCCCTATGAGTATCAACATCTCCGTACTGGAAGATAACAACAGCATTCGTGCTTCACTGATTTCAACCATTGATGGACACGAACATTTTTTTTGTGTAGCCGATTTCGATAATCCCAACGATGCCGTTCGCGATTTGCCAGCAATAAAACCCGATGTGGTACTTGTTGATATTCACATGCCTGGCGGCAGCGGAATTGAAGCCATTCGTCAATTAAAAAAAATTATTCCCGCCACACAGTTCATCATCTTCAGTGTGTTCGAAGACAATGAAAATATTTTTGATGCGCTCACTGCAGGTGCAACCGGTTACCTTACGAAAAGTTCTTCTCCCGAAAAAATTATAGAAGCAATACAAGATGCACACAACGGCGGTTCTCCAATGAGCAGCAGCATAGCACGAAAAGTTGTTTCAACATTTCAGCAAAAAAAAGTTGCTGAACAATCTATAGAAACTTTAACAGCACGCGAACAGGAAATATTAAATCACCTCGCAAAAGGTTTTCGATACAAAGAAATCGCAACAAAAATGTTCATCAGCATTGAAACTGTTCGCACACATATTCGCAACATATATGAGAAACTGCAAGTGAGTTCCCGTACTGATGCGCTGAATAAAGTTTTCGGAAAATAATTTTTTACCACAGAGATTCACCTTGTTTATCTCAGAGCAACACGGAGTTAGTAGTGTTACACTTATTTATTTTACTTCAAACTCATCAGACTGTATATCGAATTAAACAGATTGCTACTTGCTATTAACTGCCTACTGATTACCGGTCACTGATTACTGACTACTGGCATTACTACTAAAGTGGTATTTCCCACGCATACGCACCACGGTAGGTTTGCTCCCTCAAAAAACTTACAGTGTCATGAAAAACAAATTACTACTCACGCTGCTTTGCTTCCTCACAGTTGGAACCATGCAGATTTCAGCTCAGAACTTCGAGCAGGTTTACAAAGTTTCATTCCCTTTCAAGCCCTGGAACAAAACCTCCAGTGATGATCGCAACTTTGTATATGGTGCATG
>JAHEZG010000100.1:0-9750 GCA_023251195.1 Chitinophagaceae bacterium
AGAAAGATAAATTTTCATTTGCTGTTTTCCTAAGTCCAACCGGAACAGGATTGAAAATGATTGTTAAAATTTCAAATGAGGTTTCAGGTCACGAAAAAAATTTCCTTGCACTTGAAAAATATTATTTAAACAATTACAATTTGCAAATTGATAAAAGCTGTAAAGACATTTCTCGCTTATTATTTTTAAGTTATGATGAAAACCTATTTATAAATAATGGTGCTGAAATATTTTCAATTGATAACTCAGAGGAAAATAAATTTAATGATGCAGTAAGTTATTTGAATCGAACAGAAACATTTTTAAATGGAAAGAGAAATAACTATGTTTTCAGATTAGCTTCATTGTGTTCTCAAAGAAGTATCGCAAAAGAATTTTGTGAAACAGAATCAATAAAAAGATTCAGCGCAGAAGATTTTCCAGAAGCAGAAATTAGAAGCTCAATAATTAGCGCCTACAAAAATCCAAACAATCAAAAGAATATCATTACTCAGAAAAAGGAGCAAATAAATTCTGACCACACAGAGAAACCCACTTCAAAAAATATATCTCGAATTGAACAAGTTGAAAATTATATTGAATCAAAATATGAATTGAGAAATAATGTTGTGTCTTGCAAAATTGAATTTCGAAAAAAGGAAACTGAAGAAAAATTTCAGCAGTTAAATGAGAATAATATTTTCCGGGAACTGCAAAAAAATCATTTCGAATATTCTCAGAATAAATTAAAATCATTATTGAATTCTGACTTTGTAAAAAATTATAATCCCTTTGAAGATTATTTTAAGAATTTAGATTCTTGGAATAAGGAAACCGAAATTGATTTTATTGATAAGCTCTCAGATTATCTATCTGTAAAGAATCATGAAAGATTTAAGATTCAATTAAAAAAAATGTTAGTGCGCTGTATTGCTTGCGCTCTGACTGATTCTGTTTTTAATAAACACGCTTTCATTTTAGTTCACGACCAACAGAGTAGCGGAAAATCAACTTTTTGCCGTTGGCTTTGTCCCCCAATTTTATCTGAGTATATAACTGAAAATATCAATACTGATAAAGATAGCTTGATTGCATTGGCGACAAATTTTATTATCAATATGGATGAACTTGCAACACTTTCAAAAATTGATTTAAACAATTTGAAAAGCTTTCTGAGTAGGGATAAAATAAACATTCGCTTACCTTATGAATCAAGAGCAACATTAAAACCTCGCAGAGCAAATTTTATAGGTTCAACAAACAAGGATGAATTTTTAAATGATGAAACCGGCTCTGTTCGCTGGCTCTGTTTTGAATTGACCGAAAAAATTAATTTCAATTACTCTACTGAGATTGATATAAATAATGTTTGGCGGCAAGCATACACTCTTTTTATAAATGGATTTGAATATCAATTAACTTCAAATGAGATTCTTGAAAATGAAAGTGCGAATAAAAAATTTCAGATTAATACAACCGAACAAGATTTGATTCCAAAATATTTTATTCCATCATCAAAAGAAGATGGGGGAGAGTTTCTTACTGCTACTGATATTCAGAATGTTCTTTTTAGCAAATCACCTACTTACAAAGGAAATATTCATCAAATAGGAAAAGCATTAAAGATTTTGGGATTTAATAAAGATTCAAATTATATTGAAGGGAAAGATTATTCAGTAAAAGGATATTTTATAAAAAGACTTTAAGTCATTACTCAATTACTCGAATCTGCTAAATGATTGAATCAGCAAGAGAAGTAATTCGAGTAATGTTAAAATTTTCTAATTACTCGAAATTACTCTTGATACTTGGCGCACCTTTCAGACGCTAAACGAGAAAGCGAGTAATTCGAGTAAGTACCTTTTTAATTTTTTTCATTTAAGAGATACTTTTAGTTTCAATACTTCTTTGAAGGAAACATTGAAAACCGGATTGAGAATTTTAATTGAAAAGGAACTTTTGCGAATTGTCGTATTGATGGCTACATTGAATCAGGATTGATTATTCTTTATGCAAGGGTTATGTAATACCCCGCACACGATACCCCGACAAATGACCCGCTAAATACCCCGCTTAATGTACCGCTTAATATACTGTTAGGGATATAGCATAGTATTTTACCAAAGATTACGGCAAAACACCCCGATTTTTTTGCCGATAATTATAGCAAAAAGAGCATTTTTCAGTTTCACAAAGACGATTTAGTAAAAGGAGTGAGGGCAAAAAAAAGCCAATTTTTCGCACTCTTTTTTCATTGGTAAATAACAATAAATATTGATAGTAATATTTAGCGGATGAAAAAGAGATATTGTTTACACTATGTTTACACCGGACAAATAAAAAAGGGTTTCAGTTTGTCTGAAACCCTTGTCCTTATTGGGTGGGAGCTACTGGGTTCGAACCAGTGACCCTCTGCTTGTAAGGCAGATGCTCTGAACCAGCTGAGCTAAGCTCCCTTTGGGGTCGCAAATGTAAATGAGTAATTCAGTTTTCCAAATTTGATAACAATTATCCATTAAAACTTATAGCCAATACAAACCCTGTTAAAAGGAGAAGGCTCAATGGAAAGATGGTTGTTGCTTAATACTGAAGTTTTAAAATTTGTATTTGAAAAATACCTGGTGCTGTGTTCATTAATATTCAGTGCTGAATAAGCCGACTCAAATCCTATTTTTAATTTCTTTTTTATTGTAAACTGAACACCAAAAAACAACTCAGTGCCAATTCCAAAAGAATTTATTTTTTGTTGAAAATTATTTTCGTTAAACATTGATGAGCCTGTGCCTGTAAATTTATGACTGCGATAAACTGCATCAGCACCGGTATAAAAACTAAAATTTTTTTGTTGATATAATTTTCTTTCAAAACCAACTTGAAATCCATGATTTTTCCAATGGCCATTCAAGTTAATTGTATCCTTGATTTCATAATACTGTTTTGCTTCATGGTTTATTTTTCCTTTTGATGAAATAAATGAAATACGGAACGAATTCTTTTCATTTTCCAAGCGATAGTAAATACCCTTTTTCAATTGCAATTGAAAACCTTCAAGGTAAAAATCAGGTGCGAACTGATCATAGGTATAAGAACCGGTTACCAGGCCTATTTCTCCAATAAATTTAAAAGTGCTGTCACTTGTTCGGTGAACAAAAACCTGCGCATTTGAAATTATTGACACAAAACAAAAACTAAAAATTAAAGCTGTTCTTTTAATGTATTGCAAGATAAAAAATTTAAGGGTCGCAAATGTATATGAATAATGAGATTAGCCAAATGATATCACTTGATGCATTCAAAATATACCTGCAAAAATTCAATGAGTTATTTATCTGATTTATTTTAATAGATCTGCTCGAAAGCGAAGAATATAAATTTCAAAATCAGACCAGATATAAATTTCATTGTTTACTGCGTTCAGAAAAGAAAAACCGATAGGTTTTATTTATTCACTTTATTTGAAGCATTAATTTTAAAACCATTTAAATTCAGAATGAAAAATTATTTGATTTTTTTAATTGCCCTGTTCCTGCTTTCTGCTTCCAGTTTGTTTGCTCAAAATGCTGACTCGGTTCAGATTGCAAAAATATTTTCAACTGCATTAAAAGATAATGAAGCCCATCATGCGCTATATGATTTATGCAAGAATTCAGGAAAAAGAATCAGTGGTTCTCCGTTAGCCGATACTGCTGTTATTCACATGTCGCATTGGTTAAAAAAGTGGGGAGCTGATACAGTGTGGCTTCAGGAATGCTTGGTGCCGCATTGGGTGCGAGGCGAAAAGGAGCAAGCAAAAATAATTTCATCGGCTTTAAAAATAAATGAATCAGTTCCGGTTTGTGCATTAGGTATGAGCATTGGAACGCCCGATGATGGTTTAAAAGCCGGCGTTATTGAAGTGCATGGAATGGGTGAATTAAAAAATTTAAACCCAATTGATATTAAGGGAAAAATAGTTTTTTACAATGGAGCAATGCCACCTGAAACCATTTTTACATTTAATGCATATGGACATACTGTTGGGCAACGATGGGCAGGTGCAATGGAGGCTGCAAAGTATGGAGCAGTAGGAGTTGTTGTTCGAAGTGTTGCTTCGCACATTGATTCTTATCCGCATACCGGATCCATGGGTTATAATGATACGATTCAAAAAATACCTGCGGTTGCAATAAGCACTGAGGCTGCGGAAAAACTAAGTGCCGCTTTAATAAAAGACCCACAACTATTATTCTGGTTTAAATCGTCGTGCAAAATTTTGCCGGATGTAAAATCACATAATGTTATTGCTGAAATAAAAGGAACAAAATATCCGAATGAAGTAATAGTTATTGGAGGCCACCTTGATGCATGGGACATGGCTGAAGGTGCACATGACGATGGGGCTGGTGTGGTTCATTCAATGGAAGTGATAAGGTTATTTAAGGTGCTTGGAATTAAACCGGAAAGAACAATCAGAGTGGTTTTATTTATGAATGAAGAAAACGGTACAAGAGGAGCAAAGGCCTATGCTGAATGGGCAAAGAAATCAGGAGAGAAGCACATTGCTGCTATTGAAAGCGATGCAGGTGGATTTACTCCAAGAGGTTTTACATTGGACTGTTCAGATGCCGAAAAATATTTTGTGCGAAGTAAATTTTCACCTGTGCTTTCATACTTCGGTGTAGGAGATTTTAGCAGAGATGGTGGGGGAGCTGATGTGGGATACTTAAGAGATATATGTCCGTTGATCTCTGATTTATCACCTGATTCACAAAGATATTTTGATCACCATCATTCCGCTCTTGATGTATTTGAAGAAGTAAATGACCGTGAATTGGAAATGGGTGCTGCGGCTGTAGCTTCATTTGTTTATTTATTAGATAAATATGGAAATGGTATGGAACGAAACAATGGTGGCGATGAATAGGATTTTTGTAAATGCATTCCGGCCGCTGAAATGGAAAAAATGTTTTATCTGTTTCTTTTTGTTTTTTAATAATTGTTCAGCACAGATTTCTGATGTTACAACAACTAACTGGAACATTTTTTTTGCAAGCACAGGAAATTATTTTTCATTTAACACAAATGGATTTGATCCGAATTTAATTGATATCATCTTATCGGATGGATTGGTGCAGCGTTACTACACCACAAATTCATTAAAACATCAGTTAGATACTGCAAGTATTCCAAATCATGTGAAACTGGAATGTGCTTTTAATTTTCAAGCCGGAAGTATTAATAAAAGAATAACAGTAAGTATCCAATATAAATTTGGAGAGAAAGATTCCGTTTTATGGCAAAAAAAATATTATGTAATTCAATTACCCGACCCAACCGTTTTCATTGCAGCAGATACACTGACCAATGCTAACTTAACTAGAGAAGAAATGCTTCTGCAATATAATCTTGGAGTTTACATGCCCGATTTTAAACCTTACACCGCATGGTACATTACCGGATATGATTGTCAATACATGCCCCCGGATGGAAACATAAAATCTTACCATATTGATAAAAATATTTTTACGCCTGAATTGCATAAACAAATTGAAGCGTGCAAAGCCGGCGATACTTTTATTTTTAAAAATATAAGAGTTGATGGGCTCGATGGATATTCGCGTTATGTAAATTCAGTATTTGTAACGATTAAATAAATTATGGTTCCTGAAAATAAAATTAAAAAACGAGTAGTTGCGATTTTAGGCTCAACCGGATCTATCGGAACACAGGCACTTGATGTGATTGCGGCACACAACCATTTTTTTGAACTGGAACTTTTAACTGCAAATTCTAATGCTGAATTATTAATTCAACAAGCCAAAAAATTTTTACCTGCTACTGTTGTTATTGGCGATAAAGTAAAATACGAGGAAGTAAAATCTGGCTTGAGCTCATTACCCATAAAAGTTTTTGCCGGTAATGAAGCCATACTTCAATGCGTGCAAAATGAAAGCATAGAAATTGTGTTAACCGCAATGGTAGGGTTTGCTGGGCTTGCGCCAACCATTGAAGCAATAAAAGCAGGTAAACACATTGCGCTCGCCAATAAAGAAACACTTGTTGTAGCAGGAGAAATCATTACACATCTGGCAATGGAAAACAGAGTAAATATTTATCCGGTTGATTCAGAACACAGCGCCATTTTTCAATGCTTGACCGGAGAGTGGAAAAATAAAATTGAAAAAATTATTCTTACTGCATCAGGTGGGCCATTTCGCGGAAAAACAATTGACGAATTAAAACACATTACAAAAGCACAGGCACTTAAACATCCGAACTGGAGCATGGGGGCAAAAATCACCGTTGATTCTGCTACATTGATGAACAAAGGTCTGGAAGTGATAGAAGCAAAATGGTTGTTTAATTTATCACCTGAACAAATCGAAGTAATTGTGCATCCGCAAAGCATCATTCATTCAATTGTTCAATTTCAAGATGGAAGCATGAAAGCGCAAATGGGTTTACCAGATATGAAACTACCAATACAATTTGCACTTGGCTATCCTGATCGATTGAAATCAGATTTTCCGAGATTTAATTTCCTGCAGTATCCGACATTAACTTTTGAACAACCTGATAAAAAAACTTTCAAGAGCCTTGCACTTGCGTTTGCTGCACTTGAGAAAGGTGGAAACGCAGCTTGCATTTTGAATGCTGCAAATGAAATTGCTGTTGCTGCTTTTCTTGCCGATAAAATTTCATTCTTAAATATGACCGATTTGGTTGAAACTTGCATGCTCAAATTGCCATTCATAGTTTCACCATCATTGGAAGATTATTATTTTACAGATGCCGAAACACGCAGAGTGGCAAGTGAATTAGTTAAAAATTGATTCGAACCTGAAACCAAATCATTCCATTTTCGAAATGATTAATAAAAAATAAAAAATGTTAGAAACAGAAACAAAAATATTTGAATCAAAACTTTCTGAATTAATAAAAACAGATTCAGGGAAATTTGTTTTGATAAAGGATGAAAATATTTATGGCACTTATGTAGCCATTGCTGATGCATTGAGAGCCGGATACGAAAAATTTAAAACGCAATCTTTTTTTGTTCGTCAGATTCTGCCTGCACAACAACCATTAAACTTTGTAAACAATTACCTGCTTAATTAACGAATGCCTTCTTTCACACAGCGAATCCCGAATCTTCAGCAGATAGGCCCTGTTATTGAAGTGGTGATCACACCTTCGGTTCCTTTTCTTCAGGCAAACAATATTTCAGCAGCAATAGCAAACTCTGTACGCGTTTTAGCTATGATTGATACCGGCGCAACCGGTACTGTTATCAGTCAGGGTTTGGCAAAACAGTTAAATATAAATCCTGTTGGTACAATGCTCATGCACACACCATCGTCTAACAATGTGTTGTGTTATCAATTTGATGTTCAATTAGTTTTTCCCAATAATGTGAATGTTCCATCTATTATTGTTTCTGAAGCAGCCTTGCAAGGGCAACACATTCAATGTTTAATTGGTCGTGATTTGTTACAGCATGCAGTTTTAATTTACACCGGATACGATAACTCTTTTACTTTGTCTTTTTAATTTCTCAAAAAATAATAAATGATCATCTTAATAAAAGCACTTCAACTCATTCTCAGTTTGTCCATTCTTGTAATTGTTCATGAGTTCGGGCACTTCATTGCCGCCCGCATTTTTAAAACCAAAGTCGAAAAATTTTATCTGTTTTTCGATTGGGGGTTTTCATTATTCAAATTTAAAAAAGGAGAAACTGAATATGGAATCGGATGGTTGCCTCTTGGCGGATATGTAAAAATTGCAGGCATGGTAGATGAAAGTATGGATAAGGAACAATTAAAACAGCCACCTCAGCTTTGGGAGTTCAGAAGCAAACCGGCCTGGCAACGATTAATAATTATGATGGGAGGAATTATTATGAATGTATTGCTTGGAATATTTATTTATTCTATGATATTGTTTGCGTGGGGTGAAGAGTACATTCCTGTTGCTAAAATGCAAAACGGAATTTCAGTTGACAGTACAGGGCTGAAAATGGGATTGCTCAATGGCGATAAAATTATTTCTGTTGATGGTAAATCAATTGAAAAAATAAACGAGGTGTTTACAAAAATTGTGTTTGATGATGCAAAAATCATTCAGGTGGAACGAGCAGGGCAGGTAACAGACATTACCATACCATCAGGAGCGCTAAAAGAAATTATTGCCACTGCAAAAGGAGATTTAATAAATCCGCGAATTCCGTTTTATGTTGATAGTTTGGAGCCAACCGGCGGTGCAGCCAAAGCATTATTAAAACCAAATGATCAATTAATCGGAATTGATGGTAACAGTTTTCCGTATTTTGATTTAGCCAAGCCCTACATTTTAATGCATAAGGGAAAAACAGTTGCAGTTACCTACCTGCGCGACGGCGATACACTTACTGCACCTGTAGCTATTTCAACTGAAGGTGCCATGGGGATTTATCCGGTATCACCCGAAAAATTGTATGGAACCAAAAAATTTGAATACGGTTTTTGGGCGTCGTTTCCGGCAGGGTACAATAAAACCTGGACCACACTTGGAAATTATGTTAAGCAATTCAAACTAATTTTTTCACCTGAAGTGCAGGGATACAAACAGATTGGTGGATTTATAACTATGGGAAAAGTGATGTCGCCAACATGGGATTGGCAATCGTTCTGGAGTTTCAGTGCTTTTTTATCCATTGCACTTGCATTTATGAATTTTCTGCCGATACCAGCGCTTGACGGGGGCCATGTTTTATTTACACTTTATGAAATGGTGTCTCGCAGAAAACCGAGCGATAAGTTTTTAGAATATGCCCAGGTAGTGGGCATGGTATTTTTACTGGCACTCATGATTTTTGCAAACGGAAACGATATAATTAAATTGTTCAGATAATAACATGAAGCAAATGTTCTTCCTCTTAATTCAATAATATTTTTACTTTTATTTTTTAAAATGATGCCATGCAAAAAAAAGGATTATTAATTTATTTGAACCTGCTGTTCATGTTGCTTATCACCCATTCGCAGGTGATTGGGCAAACTGCGGTTAATACCGATTCATTAATTAATACAATGGTAAATCAAAGTATAATATCAAGTCCATCAGATCCTGGATTAAGCTTGATGAAAAACGCAAATTATTCTGATGCAACTAAATTTTACAGCGCCGAAATAAATAAAAACGAAAGCAATGCTGAGGCCTATTTTAACAGAGGAATTTCGCAATGGCAAACCAATGAACCATCCAAAGCATGCCAGGATTGGAGCGCAGTACTTGCACTTGGTGATACTGCTACATTTAAATTATTAGATGCCAATTGTCATGGTGCAATGATTATTGATGGCGACACATTAAAAAAAACCGAGTATCATAAAATGTTTGCCGCTGCTAAACCAAGCGCTCAGTCATCATCAGCCGGGTCAAATGCAATGACTGTTGTAGAGCAAATGCCTGAATTTAAAGGAGGAGATATAGCAATGATGAAATACCTGAATCAAAATATTAAATATCCCGAAGAAGCACGGAAAAAAAATATTCAGGGAACTGTAATTATTAATATCATCATCAGTACAAAAGGCAATGTCATGTTTCCTTATGTAAAAAAAGGAATTGGCGGAGGATGTGATGAAGAAGCCTTACGGGTGATCAGAAATATGCCTGCCTGGAACCCCGGAAAGCAAAATGGAAAGGCAATATTGGTGCGATATAATATTCCGGTTAAATTCAGTTTAAGCAATTAAAATTTTATAGCTGAATCTAAATTAGCACCTCACAACTTTTTTATTTTCTTTG
>JAHEZG010000100.1:9760-11514 GCA_023251195.1 Chitinophagaceae bacterium
GTGGAATCAGGCCAACAGGCAATCTTCACCTCGGGAATTATTTTGGTGCGGTAAAAAATTTTTTGAAAATGCAGCACGATGCCAGGTGCTTTTTTTTCGTGGCCGATTATCATTCGTTAACCACACATCCCCACCCGGATAATTTAAATTCATCTGTCAGGCAGGTGCTTGCCGAATACCTTGCTTGTGGTTTGGATACTGAACTTTCAACTATATATGTTCAAAGTGATTTACCAGAAGTAGCAGAATTGTATTTGCTGCTGAATATGATTGCGTATACCGGCGAGTTGGAGCGCAGTGTTTCGTTTAAGGATAAAGTTCGTAAAGATCCTGATAATGTAAATGCAGGGCTGCTTACTTATCCGGTACTGATGGCAGCCGATATTCTTATTCATAAAGCTTCAAAGGTTCCGGTTGGTAAAGACCAGGAACAACACCTGGAATACACCCGCAATTATGCCAATCGGTTTAATCATTTATATGGAGTTGAGTTTTTTCCTGAACCCGTCGCTTACAATTTTGGAGTGCAATTGATTAAAGTTCCGGGATTGGATGGAAGCGGTAAAATGGGAAAGAGTGAAGGCGAAGGCAATGCAATTTTTTTAAAAGACGAACCCGAAACGATACGAAAAAAAGTGATGCGGGCAGTTACTGATTCGGGACCAACAGAACCCAACCAACAAAAACCTGAAGCCATTGAAAATATTTTTAAGTTGATGAAATTGGTTTCTTCAGAAGATACTTTAAAACACTTTGAAGAGAATTATAACAACTGCACCATCCGCTATGGCGACATGAAAAAACAACTGGCCGAAGACATGAATAATTTTGCAGCACCGATTCGTGAAAAGATTAAAGCAATTGCTGCCGATGAAAAATATATAAACAAGGTGGTGAAAACAGGAGCAGAGAAAGCACGCGAAAGCGGAAGAAAAACATTGGCCGAAGTAAGAAACATCATAGGCATTCGTGAATTTATCTGATGTGGATTTTTTTTAAAAACAATGAATTAATAAAATGAAAAAATATCTTTTTAGTGCGTGCCTGATTTGCTTCACCCTTTCAACCCGTGCCGATGAAGGCATGTGGCTACCTTTTTTACTGGAGCAAACTGTTATGGCCAATATGCAAGCGGCAGGTTGCCATTTAACTGCTGACGATATTTATTCAATCAATCACACCAGCATGAAGGATGGAATTTTGCTGTTTGGTGGCGGATGCACTGGTGAAATGATTTCAGGCGAGGGTTTGTTACTTACCAACCATCATTGCGGTTTCGGATATGTGCAGGAACACAGTACTTTGAAAAATGATTATGTTAAAAATGGCTTTTGGGCAATGAGCCGGAAAGAAGAATTTCCGTGTGCAGGTTTATCAGTCACTTTTATTAAAAGAATGGAAGATGTCACTGATAAAATTTTAAGCCCTTTAGAAAATATTTCGGATGAGAAATTAAAAAACAAACTGATTGATTCTCTAATGAATAATGTTATCAGGGAGGCAATTGCCGGAACAAAATATGCAGCAACCGTGCGACCGATTTATTACGGAAATCAATTTATTTTAATTGTATCTGAAACCTTTAAGGATGTTAGGTTGGTGGGAGCTCCTCCTGAAGCGGTAGGTAATTTTGGTGGCGACGATGAAAACTGGATGTGGCCGAGGCAAACCGGTGACTTTTCATTGTTTAGAATTTATGCGGATAAAAACAAAAATCCTGCTGAATTTGCTGATGACAATATTCCATATCAACC
>JAHEZG010000101.1 GCA_023251195.1 Chitinophagaceae bacterium
ATTCTTTTTTATTTGTGCATGAAGCAAAAAAAATCATGAAGATAAACACAACCAAGTTTTTCATTTTAATTAATTGTTCTTAATGTAATTGCCACATTTTAGTAATGCCATAAGGCCAAAAGTATTTTTCAAGAATTGGACCTTGTAATTTTGTATCAAATAATTTTAAATATTCTGTATCAAACATTACTTGCTTAAATATCTGTGAAGTTTTCTCCCAACTTTTATCATTTATCTGTATCCAAAAAGCATTAGCTTCTGATACACTGTAATCATCAGAATTTAAATTAAACCATTTATAACCATTCTTCTTGTAATCTTCACCATGTCCTTTTCCTTCATGAATAAACATATTAATATAATCCCATCTATTTTGGAGTGTAAAACCCAACATTGATTGCATCACATCAATTTCAATTTTTCCATTTTTAGGATATGTAGCAGCAGGGTCTCTCTGGTCTTTCTGTTCCAGCAGGGTCTTCCTGCAAGGAGACCCTGCGTTTTTTTTGAGTTCAGTTCAGCGCGGCTTGCAGCCGCGTTGTAAAAAATATTCCGACTTGCAGTCGGCTTAAAAAAATCCTACTTACTATTTCACCTCCTCCGGAATCATGCTAGTGTGACGAAGACGATAAATGGTTACAGATTTTTTCTTCTCATACAAAACATAATGAATCAGGTAAGGAAATTTTTTTACAAGCAGGCAACGAACATCATCATACCTGATTTGAAAAAACGGACTGATTTTTAATTCCTTAAAAGTATTTTTTACCTGAGTATGAAATTATCTTCCTAACCCTTTCTGCTGCTCATTGTAATAATCAATGCCCTGCTGAATATCTTCCATGGCTTCAACCTGAATGAAAATTTTTACCTTCATTATTTCAGACGAAAAGATTCAGACACTTCGTCCCATGATTTTATGTCTTGTGGCTTTGAATTTTTAATGCGGCGGCGAACAATATTTTTTTCTTCCTCACTTATTTCAAAATCAGTGTTGCTGGTTTTAACAAAATCCAAACTCTTAATCAACTCAACAAAGAAGTTGTATTTATTTTCAGAAACATTAAGGATAATCTGTTTCATTGCTTTCGATTTCTGAGATTCAAAAATAATAACTCTCCGGTATTAATTTGAAAGCAATCTATTCTTCCGTCTTCTCTCCCGTGATATTATACCAGTTCACTTTTCGTGTCAGGTACATGATGGTGGAGAGAATGAGGAACAAGCCAATGCTTCCGAGCAGCAATGAATAATCTTCGAGTTGCAGCAGCGAGTAAAAGAATGCATAGAGCAAGGCGAGCAGGGCGGAGAACACTACAGTGAGTTTTGTGTTTTGGAAAACATGCTTCGCATAAAATGTGATGAGCGAAAGAATGGCAACACTGCCAATCAGGTAGGCAGTATTGAACGGCAGGTGTTCGGAAATGGAAAGCAGCAGCACATAAAATAAACACACCGCAAACCCAACGAGTAAGTATTGTATGGGGTGAATGCGTTTTTTGTTCAGCACTTCGATAAAGAAGAACGACAGAAATGTGATGATGATAAACATCAAACAGTACTTGACTGAGCGCATGGTTTTTAAATACTCATCAACGGGCAGCAATAATTTCACGCCGAAGGATGCGCCGGTGTTTTCGTTGTTTCCGTATTCGTCAATGGTGGTTCCGGAAATGAAGGAGCCGAGACCCTGCTGCGGATAATTGCGGTTGAGCTGTAACACTTTCCAGGTAGCGGTAAATCCTTTTTCGCTGATGTCTCTTTTATCGGGAAGAAACGAACCATCGAAACTCGGGCTTTCCCACGGCGACTGAAGTGTAACAGTGGTTTCTTTTCCGAACGGAAGAAAGCTGAGTGAGGTGCTTCCGTTCAGGTTAATATCGAATTCGAAATTGTATTCTGATTTGTTTCCCAAATCAAATTCAAAACCTGCACCCGAAGCCAGAATATCGTGTGTGGGCAATCCGGGATTGATGTTGAAGGATGAATCGTTCCACTTGACAGTAATGTCGTCGTTAATTCCTTTCATATCAGAAATGCCGAGTGAGATAAATGATTTATTGAACAGATAATTTTCGGGCGCAACGGTGAGCGCTTTAATATTCGGATAAGCGAATTTTCCTTTCACATGCAGTTTGGTATTGTAAAGCACAACCACATAAATGCCGCGGTATCTTTTTTCGGGTGTAACAGTTCCGGTGATGTTTAATTCATCGGGCAGAAAATGCGCATAGTTGATTTCACGATACTCCACTCCTTTCGAATCTTTTGAATAAGTGTAGTATGGAACCGAAAGTACCGGTCCGCCGATTACCTGTTTGTCGCCCCACTTCGAACTGACTTCAATAGTAGCATTATCACGCAATGTTTGGCGCTCGTACACCAGCGAGGTGAGCATCTCAGTCGGAATCATCAGCAACAAAATGAGAAAGGCAATGGATAGCAATTTGAGTGTTACAGAGCGGCGCACCCAATTATTAAAGCGTTCGAATACAGATAGTTTTTCCATTTAAGAATGTGTTTTGCGAATGTCAAACTACAAACTTTTTAAATTAGTATGTGCTTTGAAAAAAATATTTTACGCAGCTGAAAATTCAGCACGATCAAAAAATAATATTTACTGACTTGCGACCTGCTTTTATCTTAAATCTTCAGCTGCTGCTTTTCTTTCTCTTCGTCGTGTAACTCGTGCAGCCACTATCACACTTACTTCATACAAACCATAGAGTGGTATTGTTACAATAGTCTGACTGAACATATCGGGCGATGGAGTAATGATGGCAGCAAGAAATAAGCAAACCACAATTGCATACTTGCGATACTTCTTTAAAAACTTATCAGTAATAATTCCAAGTTTAGCCAGGAAATAAATGATCAACGGAAACTCAAACACCAGCCCAGATGTGAGCGATAAACCACTCACCGTTTCCATGTAAGAATCAAGGCTGAAAATATTTGATACTAGGGTACTCACCTGATACCCACCTAAAAAAATTACAGTGAAAGGCGCTATGATGTAGTACCCGAAAAGCAATCCGATATAAAACAATAACGAACCAACAATCACCACTCCGTTTACCTTGCTTCTTTCAGTTTCATACAAAGCCGGACTAACAAAACGCCAGAATTCCCACAACACATATGGGAATGTTATTATCAACCCGGTCATGAACGCGGCCTTCATGTGAATCATGAATTGCGAAGTGAGTTCAATGCTGGTTAATTGAAATTGAATGGCGCCTGTACACAAAGTATCCCCCATTCCTAACCAACGACCGAGGTTGCAAAACAAAGTATAGGTCGGGAAGTCGGGATGCATGGGTCCCAATATTATAGTATCAAACAAAAAAGATTTGTTCAGAAATAAAACAACTGCGGCAACTAAAATAACTCCAAGTGCACGGGCAATGTGCCATCGCAATTCTTCAATGTGATCAAGAAACGACATTTCTGCCGAATCGGAACCCTTGCGTTTGTTAAGTAAATCGAGCAGCCACATATTGGGGCGGCAAATATATCTTTCGGTGACTACTTAGTTCCGAGTATGCTGTTTATTTCTGAAAGATTTGGTTGAAGAATAATTTCGGTACGACGATTTTTTCCTCTTCCCTCTGCATTTTCGTTTGAAGCAACGGGTTCAGTATCTGCTCTGCCCGATGCGGTTATTCGGGCATCATCTACTTTTCCATCCATCATTAAAATCCGTGCAACAGAAGTTGCGCGCAAAACACTTAAATCCCAGTTGTCTTTCATTGCACCTGTGCCGGCAAGTTTTACATTATCGGTGTGACCTTCCACTAAAATTTTTATGTCGGTGTTTTTGTTCAGCACTTCCGCTAATTTTTTCAAGGCATCTTTTCCTTTGGGGTCAACGATTATACTGCCTGATTTGAAGAGCAGATTTTCAGAAAGCGATACATATACTTTTCCGTTCTTGGTATAAACTTTTAAATCACCTGCGTTTTCAAAACCCATTAAAGCATCCGATACTTTATTCTTCAGTGCATTCATGAGTGAATCGTTTTTTGTCAATGCACTTTCCAGCTCCATTACTTTTTTATTCTTCGCTTCGAGATCACTTTTCAATTGGTCTAAATCTGTTTGTTGTTTTTGCAAAGTAGTTTGTAATTCGTTCAGTGTTTTTTCTTTTTCATCCAACTGCTTTGATTTCTCAGCTAACTGCGATTGAAATTTTTGTGATTCGTTGGTGCTATTATTAAGCAATGCTTTATTCTGGTCAATTACTTTTTCATACAAAGTATTCAGCTCTTTATTCATCGCCATTATTTTTCGATACTGTACTCCATAATTAGTGGTGTCATCTACTAAATCTTTTCGCGCATTGGTTAAATCATTCACCTGCTTGTTCAGGTCTTCCACTTTAGCGGTGAGTTCGTCGGTTTTTTCTTTGCACGATTTATTTTCAACATTCAGTTTTTCAATCATTGCCTGCGCATCTTCAAATTTTCGTGCAGGTACACATGCGGCAAGTAAGCTCATACTTATTATTCCAACCAGAAATATTTTCTTCTTCATCTCTTTAAAAATTTTCTCAAAGAAAAGATTTCATTCATTGACAGAGCGGCAATTTGAATTTCATATTTCCAACAGAAAAAAATTGCTGTGCGATTAAGTTGACACAAAAAAAGAAGCCCTCCGGATTTCTCCGGAAGGCTTCTGACTCAGGTTGGTGCTTTACCTGTTTATTTTTCCATCATGAAACGCTTAACAGTTGATACACTGCCATTGCTGATTTCAATTAAGTATGCTCCGTTATCAAGATTGCTGAAATCCTGATAATAAGTATTCGGACCTTCGTTAGCAGTATTGTTTTCTGTATAAACTCTTCTTCCCAAAATGTCATAAACATTAATCATCACTGCTTCGTTAGCCAAAGAGTTATAATTAACTGTCAGTTTATTCGAAGTTGGATTCGGATAAACAGTAATTGAAGTTTCAGAAGGATTTATTTCAACAGTACCATCCTGCATGGTGCGGAAATTTGTTCCACTGATGCTTGCAGTTAAAGTGTAGCACAATGTTGCGCTTGAACCACTGTATGGATAAACTTTAATTTTATAAGTTCCAACAGTTGTTGTATTGTAAATAATGGTTTCGCTTGTAGTGCCACCATTTTGACCTGTACCTAATAAAGTTGTTCCGTTTGATTTATACAATTTTACATCATAGTCGAAAGGAAGATTGGTTAAAGTGATTTTAATTTTTGAAGCAGCAGTTGTGTTATTAAAGTAGAACCAGTCAATATCACTTGATGTTGGAATCAATCCCGTTACACCTGTATTTACAGGAATTAATTTAGCAGTTGATTGCGAATTATTTGATTCGTAAATATCAGTACATCCGCCACCGCCTGAAGTTTGTGTTGTGAATGTTGCATTAGAAGAAACTGTTCCGCTTCCACTTGCACAAACGGCCTGAGCATTCCATTCGTAATTTGTTCCAGCCACTAAACCGGTTAATGATTTACTTGCAGATGTCGAAGTTGTTTGCGTATAACTTGCTGCACCTACCACACGATATTGAACATTATAACTTGTTGCATTTGCAACAGCAGCCCAACTTAGAGTAGCTGTAGTTGTGGTTATTCCACTTGTACTTAAACTTACAGGAGTACCACACGCACCAACCACAACAGGAACACAACCTTGTGAACTTGCCATTGAAAATCTTGAGCCTCCTGAAACAAACAAAGCATTTGAAACTGCGGCCTGACCTGCAGAAAACATATACATACAGGCATCATCAGTGTAATCCATGTAGTTCATATACATATCACTTGTGTTGCTGCAAGAAGGATTTGGATATGCAGGGCAACCATAGTTTTCATCTGCTTGATTTGGTGTATCAGCAATTCCGTCGGAACCACTGCATGAAGTTCCATCATCACCCCAGATGTGATACAAACCGGCCCAGTGACCAATTTCATGAGTAGCAGTTCTGCCTAAATTATAAGGAGCAGCAGTACCCGGATGAGTAACGCTACCAATTGATGAATATAAAAACACAACACCATCAGTAGCTGCAGGTCCCCCAGGAAACTGGGCATATCCCAAAACTCCGCCGCTTAAATTTCCGGTCCAGATATTTAGGTAAGATGAAGATGACCATGCGTCCATTCCACCGGTGCTTGTATGCTTGATATTATCATTAGTAGAAAATGCTGTTGTAGTTGTGTTTCTGCGTTCAACTCCGGTTGTTGCATTACCATTCGGGTCACGAACAGCTAAACAAAAACGAAGATTAGTTGCTGATTTCAATCCTGAAAATATTGCAGGAGTTCCGGCAGCATCTGGATTTAAAAGTGCGAAATCAAGATTCAATTGATCAATCTGATACTGACATTGTGCATCAGAAATATTTTGTGAAGAAGTGTTATAAACCACATGGAATACAACCGGAATAGTAATAATTGCTCTATCGCCATTCGGATGTGCAGCAATGTAATCATTGGTGAAATTCTGAATCTGTTGCATTCTTGCTTCCAGTGTTGGATCCTGTTGTTTTAACATTTCAAGATTTTCCATTGTTCCGCAAATGCGGTGAGGAATTGAATTTTGCGCAAAGCCAGTAAATGAAACTGCAAGCACAACGAGTGAGAGAAAAATTTTCTTCATTTCTATTGAGGTTGTTTGGTTTAAAATTTTCGTTTAAAATTAAGTTTCGAATGTAAAGCAATTCATTCTACAATAACAAATAAAAGAGGTAGCCGTTGGTTAAATAGTGGATAGAAAAAATCACACATTACCCTCCTCAGGATTTATTTCAGCGCGCAATTTTATTTCTGTTTTATACAAATTTTCTTAATCTCGAATACCGAAAAACTATTCAGCCAATAACTCGCTAATTAATTATGTTCGCAATGGAATGAGTAAAGTAAGAACCGTTTTCTATTGCTCCAATTGCGGAGCACAGGCAGCAAAGTGGATTGGCAAATGCCCCAGTTGCAATGAGTGGAATACTTATGTGGAAGAAGTAATTGAGCGGGAAAAATCTGCAACTCCGTGGAAGAAAAAAGAAAAACACGAATCACCAAAACCAAAAACGATTCAGGATATAAAACCAATTCCGGAAGAACGGATAGTTACTCCTGATAATGAATTGAATCGTGTTTTAGGTGGAGGAATAGTTCCCGGCTCAGTGATATTAGTTGGTGGTGAACCCGGAATAGGTAAATCAACTTTGCTTTTACAACTCGCACTTCGAATGGAAGGAGTGAAAGTTTTATATCTGTCAGGAGAAGAAAGCGATCATCAGATAAGAATGCGCGCCGAACGAATCGGCACAAAAAATAAAGAGTGTTACATCTTACCCGAAACTTCAACTGCATTAATTTTCCGACACATTCAGGAACTGCAGCCTGAAGTTGTGATTGTTGATTCGATACAAACCATGCAAACCGAATTGGTAGAATCTACCGCGGGAAGCATTTCGCAAATCAGAGAATGCGCCGGAGAGTTTCAGCGCTATGCAAAAGAAAGTGGAGTTCCTGTTTTTTTAATTGGTCATATTACGAAGGAAGGAATTATTGCCGGTCCAAAAATTCTGGAGCACATGGTGGATACAGTGTTACAGTTTGAAGGCGATCGTCATTATTCATATCGGATTTTGCGTACTGTAAAAAATCGCTTCGGTTCAACAAGTGAATTAGGGATTTACGAAATGCAGGGAAGCGGCTTAAGTGAAGTAAGTAATCCTTCAGAAATATTATTAACGCAGCGCGATGAGATGCTGAGCGGCATTGCCATTGCCGCAACCATGGAAGGCATGCGACCATTGTTAGTAGAAACACAAGCGCTTGTTACGCAAGCAGTATATGGAACTCCGCAACGAACAACAACCGGATTTGATTTGCAACGAATGAGAATGTTGCTTGCCGTTTTAGAAAAACGATGCGGATTTTTCTTCGGAGTGAAAGATGTTTTCTTAAATATTGCCGGAGGAATTCGCGTGGAAGATCCTGCAATTGATTTAGCAGTTGTTGCATCTATACTTTCTTCTTATGAAGATAAATCGCTTGCGCCGAATATTTGTTTTTGTGGCGAAGTAGGATTGAGCGGAGAGATTCGCGCCGTGAACAGAATTGAACAACGGATCAGCGAATCGGCGAAACTCGGATTTGAAAAAATTTTTGTTTCGGGTTACAACAAAAAAGGATTGAACTCACGCAAGCTCGGTATTGAAGTGGTGCTCGTCAATAAGGTGGAAGATTTGATTCGACGGATATTGTAAGCTGCGGGTTTTATAAAACTTGGGTTCTACTTCTACTATCAAAAACATAATAATTAAGAAGCAACCGAAAATAAATAACCCGAACGAAGTCCATTCTCTTGGCACATCGCGCCCTAAAATTTTATACATCACTCCTTCTCTTTTCCTGAGTTTGGTATAACTGATAGCTCCGAAAACTGTACTGAAAACTCCGATAGCAAGGATGAGGTAAATCATTTTTGAGAATTAATTTTCTGCAAAGTTGTATCACTAAATTTTATTTCTCAACGAAATCTTTATCTTGCTACAAAATAATTACATGCTTCAAAAATCATTTCAGTTTGTAAAGCAAAGTGTGGATGATTTGCTTTATTTATTTTTTCCGGAAGCATGTGTTTGTTGCGGAACAAGTTTATTGAATCAGGAAAAAATTTTGTGTACCACCTGTCGGTTCAAATTGCCAAAAACTAATTATCACAAATGGGAAAGCAACCCCATGGAAAAACATTTCTGGGGTCGCGTAAATTTTGAAATGGCTATTGCGTATTTATATTTTGGAAAAGAAACACGGGTGCAGGAATTGCTGCATCACTTAAAATATAAAGGCCGTGATGATGTTGGAACTTATATTGGAGAATTATATGGCAGTGATTTAAAACGCGATTGCGCAGTTGATACTATTGATTTTATAATTCCTGTTCCACTGCATCCATCACGCGAACGGTTTCGAGGGTACAATCAGGCATATATGATTGGGAAAGGAATTTCAGAAGCAACCGGAATTCCAATCAGAAAAGATTTTTTATACAGAGGAGTTGCCTCCACAACGCAAACAAAAAAAACAAGATTCGAGCGATGGAAAAATGTGGAAGAAATTTTTTACACCGAAAAAACCGGGCAATGGAAAGGCAAACATTTATTGTTGGTAGATGATGTAATGACAACCGGAAGCACTCTTGAAGCATGCAGTCGTGTGTTGTTAAATAATGCAGATGTGAAATTGAGTGCTGCAACAATTGCAGTTGCCATGTGAATGAAGTTTTGGTTTCGGATTTTTGGTTTCGTATTGATTGAAGTTATTTGTGTTTCGAAAAACTGAAATGAACAAATCATATAAAGCATATTCTTATTTAGGGTTATTCACCTTTTTTGTGCTGCTTATTTTATCCTGTATTTTTTATAAAGAGCGAATGATATGTATGGATTTTTCGCTGGTTGATTCGCGAATCATCATCACCAAATATTTTTCAATCATGCCGGTTCGGTTTGGCGGCACCATTCCGCAAATCATTCCGCTGATTGGCACAATTCTTCATTTGCCATTAAAGTTGATTTTACTTTTTCATTCAATGGGGATGGTTTTGTTCTACTTCGTCTTATTTATTCTGATTGTGTATCGTTTTAAAAATTTTGTGTTTGCTTTTACCTTGCTGTTTTATCTAACATTATTGGTGAGCGATGATTTTTATTGGATTATTTCAGAGTACCAGCAGGGAATGGCTTACTTGTGTTTGTATGGTGCATGGTTAATGGAAAAACAAGAATCAGATTCACTAATTAAACATTGGTGGGTTCATTTTCTGATTATTCTCTGGATACAGTTTTTCTACTTACTTATTGTTTTTCCAATAGTATTTATGTTATGCTTTTTATTTTTCATCAACGAAAAAAGAAACTTTAAAACATTCACAATTTTTCTTTCAATCACAATCGCATCCTTTGTCATCAGATACTTTGTTGGAAAATTAGATTGGTATGAACTGGAAAAAATTCAGTCACTGTCGAACATCATTCACAATTTATCACACTTTACAAGTTCAGGTTCATTCTTACAGTTTATAAGCGATTTGAAATTTGATTACCTGTTGTGGTTTGTCATTTTCATTTTCACCAATGTTATTCTCTTGCGAAAAAAACAAATGCTGATGAGCATTGTATTGTGTGCTTCTTCGCTTATTTATCTTATTGTAGTTCTTGGGTTCAATCCGGTTGCTGATCGATTTTATATTCAGAACATGTTTTTGCCCCTGGCATTTATTGTTGCAGTGCCATTTCTTTTTTACTTCATCAATCACCTGAAACCAAAAGATGGTGTTTTGATTCTAGTCGTGATTTTCTCCATTCGCATTGGATTTATTTATGCCGCGCATCAAAAATTTACTGATCGTTTGAATTGGTACAGTTCAAAAATTCACCAGATAAGAAATGGTCATGATAAATTCTATTTCATTCCGGCATCAACCGCTCCTATGGATACTTTGCTGATGACCTGGGCAACTCCTTATGAAACACTTTTGCTTTCATCATTAAACAGTCCTGATTCTACATTGGTACTGAAAATTGAAGACGATAATGCTGAAGTGAAAAATGATACGGCAGGAATATTTCCATTGTGGAAAACCGAAGATTTTCCGCCACAGTATTTTAATCTGCACAGAAAATAAAAACAGCCCTTTATAAATTACATTTTCTGTTTGTACAATTTCCATTCAACTTTGCCGTTCTTCGCTGCTGATGAAAATTAAAAACCTGATTTTATTTATTGCAATTCTGTTAGCGATGACATCTTGCCGTAAAGATGTTTTTCTCACCGACTCTTCTGTTAAATTAAGTTTCAGTAAGGATACACTTACATTCGACACTGTATTTACTTCCATTGGGTCAGCTACCAGATATTTTAAAATTTATAACAAAGAGAATAAGAAAATAAAAATCAGCAATATCCAATTAGCCGGAGGAACCGATTCGCATTTCAGAATAAATGTGGATGGCATTGCCGGCATTGAAGCGAAGGATGTTGAAATAGCTGCTAACGACAGCCTGTACATTTTTGCTGCAGTAACCGTTGACCCAAATAATCTTGCAAACCCGTTTGTAATTGAAGATTCTATTCTGTTTAACACCAACGGAAACAATCAAAAGGTTTTATTGAATGCTTACGGACAGAACGCGCATTTTTATTACGACTCAATCATTCCAAGTCAGCATTGGATTAATGATTTGCCTTATGTAATCATAAATTCAATGTTGGTTGATAGTCTTTCAACTTTAACAATTGATCCCGGATGCAGAATTTACAATCATCCTGGTTCCCGGATTTATGTTAAAGGGACTTTAAAAGTTATGGGGACAGCCTCCGATACAATAATTTTTCAAGGCGACCGATTAGAAAATTATTTCCAGGATTTACCTGGTCGCTGGCAAGGAATTCATTTTTTATATACAAGTCATGATAATGAAA
>JAHEZG010000102.1 GCA_023251195.1 Chitinophagaceae bacterium
TACACAGTTGATGTTGCTCCTTTCAAAGTTGGAAAGATGGCGGGCTTTGTTCTTTATAAAAACAAGCTCATAATCTCATGCGACGAAGGCATAGCAGCGCTCGATCCTTCAAACGGAAATAAACTTTATGCGACCAACACCGATAATAATTATGGCAACGAATTAGTAAGCAATACTAATGTTCTGGTATGGACCGGCTCGAAAGAAGATGACTGGGATGCATTTGCAGTAGTTGATATAAACACAGGAACCATACTTGGAAAAATGAAAAGTACTCCATACCCGTACTTTGATGAATCTGGAAACTCATTCATCAAATTCGATGGCGATGAAGTGATGCGCTTTAAAGCAGTAGGGAAATAAATTTGAATCAATTACAGTTAATAACATCTGTTCATTGAAGTTGACTCAACTCAAAAAAGAAAAATGACTGACACTGTAAAATTCATTCATTCATGATGCAGCTCCGGTGCACATGCACCGGAGTTCTTCATGCTTTTAAATATTCATAAAATAACTACATCATGAAAAAGATAAATCAACTGTTACACTTCACAATCATTTTATCTTTTGCATTGATGATTGCATCCTGCAGCAAAGACAAAGAATTTAAAAACTATTTCGGCAAAAGCGGCATTTGGGAAATCAATGAATTAAAAGTTGATTACTTAGCAGATAGCACAGGAGTGGTTATTGACTCTTCAAAAACATACAACAACTGCGGCATGTTTATTTTTTACAATTCTGATATCGGTGCTTTGCGTCAGGCATTTCTCGGTCAGGTTGGAATCACCACTTACACCGAAAATCATTTAGGCATTGCTTGGTATCCTGAAAACGGAAAAATGAATTTCACTTTAAGTACTGCAACTACTCCAATCAGAACTTACACCATCAGCGGAAAAGGGAAAACACAAACTTGGACTTACACCGGAAAAAATAATTCAATGCTTCCAGGTAATGCGCAATTTGTAAATGAAAAAATTACAGTTAACAGAATTAAAACCAGTGGCCAGTAGGTAGTCATCAGTAGGCAGTTTGCAGTAAGCAGATTTTACAATTCGTTCTTGTCATGCTGATGGAACATCCCGGACCTCTAAGTCGGAAGCTTGTCGAAGCACACCATTCACCTTTAAAAAAAACCTTATGAAAAAAATAATCTTCATTTTATTTCTCTCCTTCATTTCATATTCCGGCGCAAAAGCACAAGGATATTTTGAAATGGGTTATCGTTTTGGTCATCTGAAATGTGATAACCTGAACCGGAGTGTTTATGTCTATAACTACACCCGCAAGTGGCTCGATACTAAAATGGACTACTTTGGTAATCATGGTAAAGGAATCTCAGTAGCATATGGTCAGCAGTTTGATTTGTTAGGGTGGGAAATGGGATTCACTAACTTTCATGAAAAACACATTGCTCACGGTCTTGAACCAACTACTGGGCAAGTTGCTTATCGTCAAATCTCTTATTTCAATTATGGTTTATACTTTGGAATTCCTTTGCGAATAACAAACACTGAACACCTTGAAATAAATTTTGCTCCCTCATTTGATGCATCATTTGATAATATAAATCTTGAATACACACATGATGCAACGCTGAAAAATTTTGAAGAAAGCATGAAGGCAACTTCGGAAGCAAAATTGGGCGCCACCATGGCGCTTGCATTAAAGTTATTTCCGGTTCGATGGTTTGGAATTGACTTGAAACCATTTGCTTCATTCAATTTTCACAAACTCGATGTATCAGGAGTACAGGGAGAATTGCAGGGAGGATCAGCAACTGAATTGCCTGATTCGTTTTTCTCTTATGGTTTAAATCTGAATATCACATTTGCGCACAGAGAGTATTAACTCTGTGTTACTTTTAAATAGCAATATCTTAAGTAATTCATTTTTTATTAAAAACAATTACCAATTCTTTTTGGATTTTTTATACTCACCGAATTGGTGCTAACAAAATCCTTTTATTTCCTCTACTATCCCAACCGAGTTTTATTTACAATCCGCATATGCGCATAGATACCGGCATTCCATCCCATCATTGGCGGAGTTTTATATTCCTCTTTCACTTTTGCATTTCCTTCTACTGCATTATACTTTTCCCATAAAGTGCCGGTTGATTTAAAAACTTCAAAAACAGTATTCACATATTTCGAGCGAATGCGTTCAGCATCTTCTTCAAAGTTATATTTCGAAAGCGCTTCAGATACAATCAAAGCATGCGGAGGCCATGCATTCGGATAATCCCACTGATAAACAAAATCATGCACGCCTGCTTCACAAGGAACTATACCGTGAGCGTATTCATATAGTTTCAGATTTTCTTTCACACGCTTCGACTGTTCAACAGAAGCGCAGCCGGTCCATAATGGTTGAAAGGTTGTAACCGAAGTCACATCTGACTGCCGTTCATTTTTCATATCGTAATCAAGATACATTCCTTTCGATTCACTCCATAACAGTTCATCAATCTTTTTCTTTCTATCTATTGCGCGGTCACTCCATAATTTGTTTTCTCCGTTTTCAAGTATTGCGGCAAAATCACTCATTGTGATTTCGTAGAGATAGAGATTACTATTGAGGTCAACGGGAATAAAATCAGAACAGCGACCATCGAACCGCGGAGTAAAATCATAACCTGCTTCTGCTTCTGCAAGACGATGACCGGCGATGGAAATTTTTTCTTCATCAGTAGTTGCAGTCAATGGCAAGCGAACTTTTTTCAGGTGCTCGTAAAATGTTGCGAGATATTCCTGGGTCGCATCGTGATGATAGTGCGATAATCCTTCATGGGTCGTGCTGCGTTTTGTTGTCCAGAATTCATACTCGCGCGCGATAAGTGGATATGCTTTGCTCAGCCATTCTTTATTTCCTGTTGCATCATAAATATCTTTTACCATCATGCACAAGTAAGGTGGCTGCGAACGATTAGTCATATCAAGACGATTGCTGTTCGGCACGAAGCCAAGCTTGTCAACGAGAAAGAGCACATCGTTCACATTGTTTGTTGCTTGTTGAATATCACCGAGTGCAATCAATCCGCGATTCAGAAAATAAGTATCGTAGTAAAACAGGTTTTGAAAATGAGTGCTGATGCATGGCACATTGAAATCATAAGGCAGCGGAATACTTTTTCCCAAGGGGTCAACGGTAGAACTTGGTCGCAATGTTTGACTGAGTGAAGCCCTGATGTATTTCAGAACGCGGTCATTCGGTGCTGCACTTGCGAACAGATTGCCCGAATGAAGAAGAAGAGCCGCACCTGTTGCTGTAGAAAGGTGAATAAATTTTCTTCTGTTCAGTTCGTGTTTCTTCATTACCACTTCGAGGAGTTTTTGCAAATGTATTTATGTTCTGATTAGAAGATTATTAAGTTTGTTTTTCTTTACACGCAACTACTGATTGCATATCACATCAATGATAATTTGACATGGAACTGCATCCACAAAAATTAATCGGGCATTGGAAAGAGGGCTTTGCTTTGGCCTTTCATACTATATCAAGCAAGCCAATTGAGTATGCAAAGAAAATAGTTGAAGAAAAAAATCCTTTTACCGGTGAGCTTGTGAAATTTGAAATAACAGACAGAGATAAAGTTCTTAAGTGGGACACGACTTATACTGAAATTGGTTTAGAGCTGAACCATTTGAAATACCGGGAGGAAAAAGAAAGAGTAAACATCATTGCTCAAGAAGCAGCAACATTCCTTAAAAGTAAAATGGAATGGAATATTGATTTGATAATTCCAATTCCTCCTTCTAATACAGCAAGAGTTTTTCAACCTGTTGACGAACTTGCAAAAGCTATCGGAACAATTTGTAACTTGGGTGTTGATTTTAATAGTTTAAAAAAATTGAAATCAACATCACAGTTGAAAGATATTGAAGACCCAATCAGAAGACATGAAATATTGAAGGATACTTTCGACATCGCTCCGTATGCTTTCAATGGAAAGAATGTTCTATTGTTTGATGACCTTTACCGATCCGGAGAAACTTTAAATACAGTTTGCGACCTCATTAATAATAAAGGCGCTTCAAAAAATGTTTATGTGCTGACAATTTCTAAAACAAGATCAAAGAAATGAGAAACATTGAATATAGCTGGTTCGCTTTATCAAATGCACAGGGCTTCGGAGCTAAGAGTATTCATTATATCTTTTCAAATCTCAAGCAACAACAAATGTCAATGGCTGAGTTGTTTGAATTAAACTTTTCTCAGTTAGCGAACCTGCTTCCTGAAATCGGAAAAGGAAGATTTAACAGAGCCGATCTTTCTGTTTTAAATCATCTTGATGAAGAAAAACTTTTCACCTCTTATGAAAAATTGAAATCAGAAAAAGTTCACTTAATCACAATGGAAGATGAGCGCTATCCAAAATCAGTTTTGGAAAATATGCTTGACACTGCTCCACCAATTTTATATTGCAGAGGATACTTACCACTTCTGAATACAAAAGGAGTTTCAATCGTAGGTGCAAGAGAGGTTGATGATTTCGTTGTTATGCTTACAAAGAGTGTTGCATCAAATCTTGCGGAACATGGTTTCAATGTAACATCTGGTTATGCAAAAGGAGTTGACACAAGCGCTCACTTGGGAGCATTAGAAGCACACGGAACCACAACAATGATTTTAAGTTTTGGAGTAAACCATATCAGCATAAAAAAAGAATTCAAAGATTTGGATTGGGAACGAAACTCATTATTTGTGACACAGTTTGCTCCTTACGAAAAATTCTCCGGACAAAATGCAATGATGAGAAACAAACTCGTTTGTGCCATGTCAAAAGCGATTGTTGTGATGGCTTCGGGACCTGAAAAAAATGGCGAAGGAAAATTGAGTGGAACATTTGATGCTGCTAAAGTTGCTATGAAAATGAATATTCCGGTTTTTGTTTTGAGCCCTGATGTATTGAAACCAACACCACAAGGAAATATTGACTTGATAAAACTTGGTGCAATTCCTTTCGGTAATGGAAATGAAATCGTAAAGTTTTTGGAGGAGCATCCGCAAGAAGAACCTGTATCTAAAAACGGAATTGCAAAAACAACAAGCAGAACTCCACCCATACATCCAACACAAACTACACTGTTCTGACGGATGAAAAGAATATTCGCAGGCAAGTGGAATCTGAACGCAGTGAAATTTTTCTTCTCCATTTTTTTTCTGAGTGCTGTAACACTTGGGTTGTCGGGCAACCACAATGAAAATGCTGCACCTGCTGCTGCGCCGGTTTCATATTACACTTCTTCAAAACCACAAGTCCGCTGGTGGTGGTTCGCAACTGAAATAAAAAAGTCGGATATAAAATACCAGCTCGACTGGGTGAAGCAAATGAATTTCGGTGGCGTTGAAATCTGCTGGCTGTATCCGTTGTATCGCTACCAGAAAATGTATGCTGATAAATACAACCGCCATTATCCGAAGGACACATCGGCGCAAAAGTGGCTCAGTCCCGAATGGAGCGAGGTGGTGGCGTATGCAAAATTGTATGCTGATTCCATTGGGCTTTCGTGCGATTTTACTTTTGGCAGTGCATGGATAATTGCTGCCACCTACATGGACAAAGCACACAGCACACAGATTTATGGCGACACCAATTTCCGGCAGTCGCTCACTTACTCGTGGTGTTACCCGGATACGCAATGGGTGATTAATCATCTCGACAGCGAGGCATTTCGCATTTACTCCGAGCCGGTGGTGCATGCGCTGAGTGATGCGCTGAAAGGTTCGAAGTGCGCGCTCTTCACCGATTCGTGGGAGATAAAACTGAATGCAACAAACAAAATATGGACACAGGGATTTGAAAAAACTTTCCGCGAACGATTCGGTTACGATATTATTCCCTACATGAAAGCAGGTCTCGATTCGTTTCCTGATGTGCGTTACGATTACATGCTGCTGCTCGATGATTATGTTACGAATGGATATTACAAACCCTTCGTGGAGAAATGCAAGGAGCTCGGTGTGTGGTCGAAGGTGCAGTGCCTTGGCGCGCCTGCCGATGTGATGTCGCTCTATTCGCTCGCCGACATTCCCGAAACGGAAGCGATGCTCAACAATCCGCGCTACGGAAGAATCGTGAGTTCGTCTGCCTGTCTTGCTTCGAAGGAATTGGTGTCGAGCGAAACCTTCACCTGCATGTATGGATTTCCGGCCACTTACCTGCGCAAGGAACAAACTGCCGATTTGAAAATGGTGGCTGATGCCATGTTCGCGCAGGGAATCAATCATCTTGTTTATCACGGCATGCCTTACAATCCCGCCGGCTCCGACACGATTGATTTTTTTGCGACCACTTATTTCGGACCGAACGGAAGTGTTACACCCGAGTTGCCTGCATTCAATTCGTATATCGAAAAAGTTTGCGGCATTATGCAGCAGGGAAAAACATACACCGATGTTGCCGTGTATATTCCTTATGAAGACGGCGTGATGCACGGTGCGTATCCGCCGGAGCGGCAGCGCGTGTGGGTTTGGGGAGAATATGAATTGCGCTATGTGTATCCTCCGCAGGAAGTAGAAGGTTATCATCCTGTTTGGATTAACCGGAGTTTTTTGGAGCAAGCGAAATTTGAAAACAAGAAATTGGTTGTCGGCGATGCGCAATTCTCCACGCTCTATTGCGATGTTGAATACATGGACATTCGTGCCCTCGAAAAAGTTTTGGAATTTGCGAAACAAGGATTGCCTGTTTGCATGAAGCGCCAGCCGCAGCAACCGGGCTACAACAAATCTCCCGACTATAAAAAAATGCTCGGCGAATTATCATCGCTCAAAAATGTTTCAGCCGATTTCAAAACCGTTGTTCAGCGTCTACCGCTGATTGCGCTTACAAAAAAAATATTCAATATTCCCTTACCGGAATATTGGTGCAGGCAAGAGAGCGATGGCACGCTTTATCTTTTCCTTGCGCAACCGCTGTCAAGAGATTTGCAATATCCGGTTTATTCAGGTCAGTCAATCATGAAGCAATCTGTTTTTCGTGAACTTACAATCAATGTGAATGGAAAAATTTTCAAAAAGAAATTCGAATTCAAACCCTATCAATCCCTCATGCTAAAAATCTCACCGAGTGGTAAAATGGAATTCATTGATATCTCCTTCCTCCCGAAAGAACCCATAGTGCGACCACACGAGAAACAGAAAATGAATTTTTAAAAAAGTGTGAGATGATGTCATTGTGAAAAAACTGTATTCAGTTTTTGAAGCAAGCTTTTAACAGAATTTTTGGGGGAGAATTTTTTTTGAGAAATATTTTTAAAAATTGAAAAAATAATCCCGAAGGGATTTGAGGTTTATAGAAAATAAAATCACAAATATTTATTTAATGCTGAAGGCATCACACAACTATCAAGGAATAATTGTTTTGAACTCAAGAGAATTTGAAACATTCATATTCGTTTCGAAATTTGAAAATGTCTGAAGAGGGTCTATTTTATCAATATTTATTTTTTGAAATTCATCTCTTCCAAACTTTACAGAATAAATATATTGGTTTTCAATATTTCCATTTGCTTTATTCAATCTTTGAGTATAACCTGAAATAATAATGTCCTTAATTTTTGTAGTGATATTAAAAAAAGTTCCTCCTAAAAAGAAAGCGATTCCACCAAGACACTTGCTATATTCATTATTTATTTCCTTTTAAGTTTTATTCTTTATTGAAATTTTTCCAGTTGACAATGTATTTACTTTCGATTGAGGTATATCTGCAATTTCCACTTCAACTTCAGCAACAGATTGTTTTATAAACAAGAAAATATTTTTCATCGTGCCTTTACACCTACCCACGATTACATCGGGGTTTTTCATCGTTGGTAAATACAATGCTCACTGCGGAAAAAACTCAAACTCCCTGTCGGTGATTCCAACAGATTTTCCGTATGCATTGTACTTGGTTTCTTTAACCCACAAACCAAGCCCTACAAACGGGCCACATAAAAAAGTAAATTGTTTAAGAAGTTTGCCATTTTCATCAAAATCATCTTCTTCAATTTTATAACCGACACGATCAAAAAAAACAGCGTGCCGTGAACCAACTGTACCATCAGCAAAGTATGTTTTGCTCTCATATAATTTTCCTCCGGCGTTGAACTTGCAACTCAAATACAATTTTGCATCTGCATTGAAATAATCATTCTGTAATAATGCTCCGGTCGCATCGTATTTGTAAATTTTTCTATAGATAGTTTTTCCGTTTGCTTCTGTCCCCTTCTCTTCTCTGAGCAATCCGCTTTCGCTGTATGTGAAAACAACAGCCTTTAGTTGATTCCCTAAAGTGTCCTGCGATTTTATTTCGAGCAGTTTTCCTTTTGCATCATATGAGTAAAAAGATTTCGATAAAATATTTCCATCACCATTCATACTGTCGGCTTCTGTTGTTTTCCCTGATTCATTAATTGTGTAAACAATTTTCGATTGCCGTCTTCCTTCCGAAATGTATTCATATTGTTCAGTAAGGTTTCCTTTTTCATCATACCGGTATACACGAATGGACTCAATTGTATCTTTAACCGGCTCTCCCGGTATATGTTTGGTGCTGTAGGTGAGTTCGCGCTGTGATTTAATTTTACTTTCTATCGCCTGTTTCTTGCTTAAACATTGCCCATGGGTATGCTTTATTGCCAACATTAAAACAAAAAGAAAAATAATTTTATTCATTAACAGGGATTAAAATTTTGATGCAAAAACAAAAATAGTTTTTTGCTTTACAAAATGAATTTGACTCATAATCTGTAGTTGTTTGTTCAATTATCATTCATGGTTACAGTGTAATTTTCTGATTGCTGGAATCACTTTTCATTCGCACTTCATTTCTGTTTTTAATATGCAAAAGACAACCCCTAAAAAAAATTTCACAACCAACCTTTTAAAATGGCACCGGAAAAATGAGCGTCCATTTCCGTGGAAGGAAACTACTGACCCATACAAAATATGGTTATCAGAAATTATTTTGCAACAAACACGGGTGGAACAGGGGCTTCCGTATTATTTAAAAATGGTAAAATTTTTTCCAACAGTTCAGCATTTAGCAAAAGCAAAAGAAGATGCGGTATTAAAAGCATGGCAGGGTTTGGGATATTATTCACGCGCACGGAATTTACATTCAGCAGCAAAATATATTGTTGAAGAGCTGAACGGAAAATTTCCAGAAGACTTCAAAGGTTGGTTGAAAATAAAAGGAGTTGGTCCGTATGCAGCAGCAGCTATTGTTTCATTCACTTATGATTTGCCACATGCAGTAGTTGATGGAAATGTATATCGTGTGCTCTCCAGATATTTTGGAATTGATACACCGATTGATTCCACTGAAGGAAAAAAAATATTTTCTGTTCTGGCCAATGAACTCATTGCGAAAAAAGAAGCCGGTCGTTTCAATCAGGCCATAATGGATTTAGGTGCCACAGTTTGTAAACCATCTTCTCCATTGTGTACTATTTGTCCGGTTCGAGAAAATTGCGTGGCGTTGAAAAAAAATCTGATTACAACACTTCCTGTTAAAGGAAAAAAGATCTTATTGAAAGAACGATTCTTCCACTACATCATCGCACAAAATGAAAATGGATTTTTAATGGAGAAACGAAAAGGCAATGACATCTGGAAAGGTCTGTATCAATTCCCGCTGATTGAAGCTGAAAAATTTATTTCTCCCTCAAAATTTAAAGTTCATCCAACAGTAAAAAATATTTCAGCTGGAAATAAAATCTTACTGACAGCGAGTGAAGAATTTATTTACCTGCTCTCGCATCAAAAAATTCATGCGAAATTTTTCATCCTTTCGTCTGCTGAATTCAAAATAGAAAATTATGAAGTCGTGAAAAAGACACACTTAAAAAAAAAGGCTGTGCCTAAAATTATTGAGCACTACTTAAAAAATAATATACATTAGTGTCATCATAAAACACCAAAACTATGAGAGGAGTAAACAAAGTAATCCTTATGGGCAACATCGGGAGCGACCCCGAAATTCAAACGCTTGACGGCGGAATTAAGCTCGCAAAATTTCGCCTGGCCACTACAGAAGGCATCAAGGACAAAAACGGAAACCGAATTACTGAATGGCACAACATCGTTGCCTGGAGGTTCCTCGGCGAGTTCTGCGAAAAGTATGTTCGCAAGGGCGATTTAATTTTTATTGAAGGTCGCTTGCGCACTCATAGTTGGACTGATGCTAACAACAACAAACATTATAAAACCGAAGTGGTAGCCGACACTATTAATATTCATTCAAGAAAAGACAGTGGAGCAAAACCTGCAACTGATACTGCAAACACCTCAGTTCCGGTTGAAGCGCAGGTGGAGCCAGGGTCATCAGACAATGAGGTTGCTGATGATTTGCCCTTTTAATTTTACTTCAATAAAACAGTGAAAATTCTAATTGGAAATAAATTTCGATTCTGATAGTTGCGGGCGGTTGATGATTATTCTTTTCTCCCTTGGTTCTCAACCGCTCACTTTTTATTTAATCTTTCTCACACTTCTTGCCGGATTTTTAACTGTATCCATTGCTTTACTCGGCGGTGCCCAAACTGCAATATTTTCATTGAGCTCCAAAGACCTTGAGGAGTTACAACTGCGCTCATCAAAGCGCTATCAATACTTATTGCGCATGATGGAAAAGCCACGATACTTATTGGCAACCATTGATGTGTTGCAAACTTTTTTCACTGTGTTATTGGTGTTGCTGATTGGATATGTGTTGGTAGAAGTTGCCATCATCAATTTTTCTGACATGCATTTATGGCTCCTCATTCCTGAAATTATTTTACTCACTACTTTAATGATTGTGTTACAACACATCATTCCAAAAACTTTTGCTGAACGAAATAATGTATCGTGGACTTTATGGACTTTACCGGGATTGTTTTTTCTGGAAAAAATATTCGGTCCGCTTACCATGCTTGCGATACGCGGAATATCAGTAGTTGCTCATCACAATGACGAAGCAAAAAAAGGGGATGTAAAAATTTTCGGAAGCAATGAAAATATTGAAGAACAAACAACCGAAAAACAGGAGGCGCGATTTTTAAAAGGCATATTAAAATTCGGCAGCACACATGTAAAAGAAGTGATGAAACCGCGATTCGATATGGTTGCTTTGGATGCTGATAAATCTTTCGAAGAAATTTTAAAAGTTGTAAAAGATTCCGGTTACTCACGCATTCCGGTGTATCGGAATTCGGCAGATAATATCATTGGCATTTTGTACACCAAAGACTTGCTTCAATTTTTACAGGCGAACAGCGAAGTGAGTTGGTTGAAAATTTTGCGCCCCGCCTTTTTTGTTCCTGAAGGAAAACGGATTTCAGATTTGCTAATTGAGTTTCAGGCGAAAATGCTGCACATTGCCGTTGTGATAGATGAATACGGAAGCACGGCAGGCATTGTAACACTGGAAGATATTCTGGAAGAAATTATCG
>JAHEZG010000410.1 GCA_023251195.1 Chitinophagaceae bacterium
GGACAAATTTTTATCCAGCAATTCAATTACTTTCACTTGAATTCAGACCTCATAGCTACTGCTACTAAAAAATTCTCTGATAATTTAGATGGTGGATTAACAATCGGGCAAAACATGTACAGTCAGCGTTCAAAATCAATTTATACTCAAGGTGATGATTTGATTTTCCCTGGTTTCCAAAACATGTCTGTTGCATCAACTGTATTAACAAGAGAAGGTTCTTCGAGATACCGTACTTCTGCTGTTTATTTAGCTGCAAGTTTAGCTTTCAAAAGCATGTTGTATTTAAACATAACAGGAAGAAATGAAATGTCATCAACGCTTCCAAAAGATAAAAATACTTTTTTCTATCCTTCTGTGAACCTTGGTTGGGTGTTTACTGAAACATTTGGAATGAGCAGCAATAAAATTT
This sequence comes from Chitinophagaceae bacterium, assembly GCA_023251195.1. Taxonomy (GTDB): domain Bacteria; phylum Bacteroidota; class Bacteroidia; order Chitinophagales; family UBA10324; genus UBA10324. The sequence continues at coordinate 413 of JAHEZG010000410.1, forward strand.
TGCCTTATGGAAAAATTCGTGCTTCATGGGCAAGTGTGGGTAAGGACGCTCCACCCTATGCACTTGAAACATACTATGATCAGGCAGCTTTTAACGATGGTTGGACTCCCGGTATTCCCTTTCCGGTTGATGGTGTAGTCGGATATTCGAATTACTACATTCTTGGAAATCCATTGTTAAAACCAGAGAAAGTAAATTCCACTGAAATAGGTGCTGAATTGAAATTTTTAAATAACAGAATTGGAATCGATTTCACTTACTACATGTCTAAATCTTTAGATCAGATTTTAGCAACTCCGGTTCCTGGTTCATCAGGATACCAGTACATGTATCAGAACACAGGTGAATTAACTAATCACGGAATGGAAATAATGTTGACTACTACTCCAATTAAAACTAAAAATTTTAAATGGGATGTTGATATAAATTGGAGCAAGAATACCAGCAAAGTTGTCTCACTTGGTGATACTTCGATTAAAACATTGTTCCTTGGTGGATTTGAAGGTTCTGCAGTTTATGCTGTTGTGGGCGAAGAATACGGATCTCTGTACGGCGGTCGTTGGCTGCGCGATGCGAATGGCAATAAAGTAATTGATGATGACCCGAATTCAGGAAACTACGGATATCCTATAGTTGATAACCAAACAGGTTCAGTAGGTAACATTAATCCTGATTGGATTGCAGGTGTAAATACTGGATTTACTTTTAAAAATATGTTAACTCTTTCTGCAACATTTGATATTCGTCACGGTGGCGATATATGGAATGGAACTAAAGGTGCTTTAACTTTCTTTGGAAGAACACCAGGAACAATCAGTGCATCTGAAACTCCAAGTGCTTCGAACAATTATATCAGATACGACACTGCTCATGTTTTTGAAGGTGTGAAGGGCCATGTTGATGCTGATGGTAATTTAGTTTTAGGCGACGGGCAAAATGATACTAAAGTTGCGTTGGATCAAAGCTGGTTCCAGGGAAATGGTGGAGGATTCGGTAGTCAGTTCGAAGATTTTATTGAAGATGGTTCTTATATAAAATTGCGTGAACTTTCATTGACTTATTCATTCAGCAAAAAATGTTTTACCGGAACTCCAATCGCGGGACTTGATGTTTCTTTCATCGGTCGCAATTTGTGGTTAAGTACTAAATACACCGGAGTAGATCCTGAAACCAGCTTAACCGGTTCGGGTAATAGTCAGGGTATGGATTATTTTAACATGCCAAATGCAAGAAGCATTGGTTTCAGTTTAAAACTCACCCTCTAATCATTCATTCACCAAACAAAAAATTAACAAAATGAAAACGAAAAACATTTTCATACTCGGACTTGCGGTGATGTTTATGATTGCTGCAACCTCTTGTAAAAAATATCTTGATGTAAATCAAAATGAAGCTTTACCATCTGTAGTACCTCCAAAAGTTTTGTTGCCTTCAGCTGAAGGTTCGCTTGCTTACTCAATGGGAGGCGATGCACAACGCTACACCAGCACCTTCATGCAGTATGTAACCGGAGCTGCCCGTCAGTTTTATAGTTTTAATAAATACAGTTTTACCGAAGAAGATTTCAACAATTTGTATAATAACATGTTTGCTGATAATCTAAAGGACATGAATTCGATGATTGTTTATGCTCAGGATCATCCTGGACAATACACCAACTATGAAGCAGTTGCTAAAATATTAACTGCCTATTCATTAAGCCAAGCTTCTGATTGGTGGGGTGATGTTCCGTACTCTGAGGCATTTCAGGGATTTGACAATCTTCATCCAAAATTTGATTCACAGGAGAGTATTTATAACTCTTGCTTTAAAATTTTAGATGAAGCAATTGATTCTTTTGCTGCTGAAGCCGGAGTTGGTGATGATTTAGAAAATCCTGGTGATGTTGGAGAAGACTTTTTATATGGTGGAGATGTTGATGCCTGGACCGCTTTTGCACAAGGTTTAAAGGCCAGATTGCACTTGCATTTATCAAATGTAGATGCAGCAAATTATCAAAACGCATTAGATGATTTATCTGGAGGTGGCTTAAGCAGTGGTGGTGGAGATGCTCAGTTTACATTCTCTGAAACCGCAAATAACCCTTGGGCACAGTACATTGAAAACCGTGATGATATAGCCTATGATGGTTTTTGTTTACAGGGAATGCAGGCGAACAACGATCCTCGTTATGCAGCATACATTGATACTGCAGGGGACTACTGGGGTGTTGGATACCTGAATGCAAATTTTTCAGCATATAGCGCTCCTGTTCCTTTCTTCACATTTACTGAACAAAAATTCATTGAAGCGGAATGTAAATTAATGACCGGAGATAATGCCGGAGCACAAACTGCGTTTGGTGAGGCTATTCAGGCGAGTATGGATAGGATGGCAATAGACGCAACTGAAGCCACAACCTACATTACTGCAAACGGTACTTTAACAGGAACACAACAAGAAATGCTTGAGCAAATAATCAATGAAAAATACATTGCATTGTTCTT
>JAHEZG010000411.1 GCA_023251195.1 Chitinophagaceae bacterium
AGGCATAATCATATTTCGAATACTTAAATTATCTACAATTGTGTTTGCATTATTATCAGGAGCCAAAGGTAGAGATGATCCAACTATGTATTCAATATATGATTTATCTGAATTGACTCTAAACCAATTGCAACCCATATCATTAAACTGATTCCAAGCATTTACCACTTCAGGGTGATTTAGTGAAGATGTAATGTGATCAGAATCACGAACCATAAACAGAACCTTAAGGTTTGACATTGTGGTCATAAACGAATCAATAAAATGTTCAGTGCTTCTTAGGTGCCAATAACTTTGTGTTTGAATCAAATTAGGTTGATAATTTAATGTAGTTACAAGTGGATATATTCCTTTTTCATAAGCATGTTGAATTACTTGTAAGGAATAATAATATTTTTTTGAAGCTCCCAATGTTGCCGCTTCATATCTGCCTACTAAATCATAATCAATTCCACGGTTAAAAACACCATTCTCATTTACATCGAAATAAAAAAGTCCTTTAATAGTTGTGCTTCCATTTTTATATGCAACAGAGTCCTTTTCATATTTAAACAGGTCCCAGTTATATGTTCCTGTTGAATCATTGTAAGCGTTATTCTTATTTATATAAACAGTTTTACCAAAGGGTTTCCCTGGATCAGCGGTTAGCATGCCGTCACCAATAGGAGATTCGAAAAATGAAACCCATGCAACAGGAAATAAATCGTTACGATATAGGCCTAAAAGTGATAATAAATTACATCCGCCATTTGATCCTCCGATTATTCCCAGATTGTTATATAACGGAGTTTTTGTTCCTGTATATTCTCCCAAAAATTTACCATACTTATCAGTTGTTTGTCCTAAAGCAAAGCGAACAACATCACGAGCAGCCAACATACTGTTTGGACCGCGATTATCATAAATTCCACCACTCTTTTGAGCACCATTTCCACCACCAGGGTAATTAAATTCAACAACTATAAATCCATAGTTTGCCATGTTAAACATTGAGGTCAACATGCCGGCCGCACCCCATCCTCCTTCCATGTAAATTACTATAGGAGCTCCACAGCTATATCTTTTAACTGTAGGGATGGCAATTCTGACAAACAATCCGGTTGAATCAGATGCAAGAGATGCTACTCTTGTATTCTTGTATTTAAAACTTGCTTCAGCACTGTTTGAAAAAAGAGAGGCGAAAATGACGAAGAAAAAATTGAGTCGTAAAGCTGTGTAAATTTTTTTCATGTGTACTTGTTTTTAGGTGGAACCAAAAGTATCTCAGCCATTCATCTTTCAATTTTAAAAATGTTAAATGGTTATTTATTGTCGGCGGGTAAATCAAATTAATCGATTAGATGCTTTACTGGAAATGTTAAATTGTTTCTGTTTGACCTTTTTCAGGTATCAACACCTGCTGAAATAATTTTTCTTCCAGACATTTCTTAAAGGGTAATTGACCATCTTCGTAATCTCCATGCACAAGGTAAATTTTTTTCAAATCATTTCTGTTTAAGTTATCCAGAAAATCGAGCATCTCTTTCTGATCACCGTGCGCGCTGAAAGAATCCATTAATTCAATGTGTGCTTTCACTTGTTTTACTTCACCGAATAGTTTTATTTCTTTTTCTCCTTCTCTTATTCGTGCGCCAAGAGTTCCTTTTGCACAATAGCCAACCATCAGTATTGTATTTTTTTCATTTTCAATATTGTTTGAAATATGGTGAACAATTCTTCCGGCTTCGGCCATGCCTGAAGCTGAAATAATTATTGCCGGCCCTTCCTGAAAGTTTAATTGTTTTGATTCTTCTACCTCGGTTATGTATTGCAGGTTATTAAAACCAAATGGATTTGGATCTGATTTTAAATGTTCACTGATTTCTTCATCAAAACATTCGGGATGATTTTTATAAATAGCTGTTGCATTTGTTGATAGAGGGCTGTCAACATAAACAGGAATGCGGTCTAAATTTTTTTCGTGATGTAGTTTATCCAGCATGTAAACTATTTCCTGAGTTCGGCCTATGCTGAATGCAGGAATAATAATTTTTCCTTTACGATCAATGCAGGTACTTTTTATCACATCATAAAAATGATTGAGGTCATCAGGAAAAGCTTCGTGTAGCCTGCCCCCGTAAGTTGATTCGCACAATAAAACATCAACATCACCCATTTGTTTTGGGTCTTTTAAAATGGGACGATTCGGCCGGCCAATGTCGCCTGTGAATCCTACGCGAATGATTCTTTCATCTTCTTTTATTTTGAGTGTTACACTTCCGCTGCCGAGTATGTGGCCATTGTCGCGAAAGAGTACTTCTACCCCTTCACGAATGGGGTACCACTCTTCGTATTTTATGGAAAAGAATTGTTTGAGTGCATGCTGCGCATCGTTAACAGTGTATAATGGATTTACTAAACCGAGGCCGCGTTTTTTTCTTTTTTTGTTTTCGTACTGTGTGTCTTTCTCCTGAATGTGTGCACTATCAGCCAACATGATTTCTGATAAATCTTTTGTGGCTGAAGTACATATAATTTTTCCACGGAAACCCTCCTTCACTAACTTGGGAATGCGGCCTGCATGATCAATGTGGGCGTGTGAAAGCACAAGGCAATTGATTTCTTCGGGTTGAAATAAAAATTTCAGGTTGTTCTCATCATTGTATGCATCCTGTCCTTGGAATAAACCACAGTCTAACAGAATTTTATATCCGTCGTTAAGAATAATTAAATGCGAACTACCGGTTACCGTTCGTGCAGCGCCGCAAAATTGTATTTTCATTTATTTATATTCTTAATTTAATCGGTAAATTTATCCTTATTGATTGGCCAAGCTAATTTTCAATAAAAACGAAATGCACATTCTGTTAAAAATCATTGTTGCGAGAAAAAAACTATAGTGTAATTTTC
>JAHEZG010000412.1 GCA_023251195.1 Chitinophagaceae bacterium
TTTATAAATGCAGAACGGAGAGTCGGCATTTTTTCGAACTTCACTTTTTTATATTCTTCATCTTCACTCACCATTATTTTTTCTTTTCCGCTCATCACTTCCACCGGAATAATTTCATCAGCAAAAGATTTTTCAGCATACGCTTTTTGTGCGCGCTTGTAAGATTCAATGGCATAATTATCCTGGTCTTCGCGGGTGATGTTATATTCCTTCGCGCAAATTTCTCCGGCATTTCCCATGTGAAAATCAGAATACGGATCCCACAAACCATCGCGGATAATTCCGTCAATCACCGAACCATGACCGAGGCGATAACCACCACGCGCTTTATCTAAATAGTAGGGCACATTGCTCATGCTCTCCATTCCGCCTGCAACCACAATATCATTAATGCCCATCATAATGCTTTGCGCACCGAGCATAATCGCCTTCATGCCCGAAGCACAAACTTTATTGACTGTTGTGCATGGCACATTAGTCGGAATGCCTGCATAAATGCTCGCTTGTTGCGCAGGTGCCTGACCGATGTTTGCGCCAAGCACATTACCCATATAAACTTCCTGCACCTGATCGGGAGAAATTTTCGCCCGTTCCATCGCAACTTTTATTGCAGCGGCGCCGAGGTTTGGTGCAGTAATTGAACTGAGTGCGCCACTTAAACTACCAATCGGTGTGCGGGCAATTGACATTATAAAGACTTCTTTCATGATTGTATCGGAATTAATTTGGTTGGTATTGTTTGAGCGACAAATTTAGCCGAAAAAAAAGATTATAAACCTCATGCAAATCTCCTTGTTCCGTTTATCGAATTATTGTTTAATCGTTTTTCTTTTTCTGCAAACTGAAATTTCACAAGCACAAAACAAGGTGCTGGTTGAAAAGTTCAGCAATGTGGGTTGCGCTCCATGCATGGTTTACAAACCGAAATTTGATTCCATTGTAAAAGCCAGCAGCGATAAAATTACTTTGCTCGAATACCGCACAAGCTGGCCCTCACCAAAAGATCCATTTTATAATCTGAATGTGAATGATAATCGTGAACGAGTGGTTTACTACGAGGTGACCGGTATTCCGATGATTCAGGTGAATGGAAAAATGTATTTCACCAATGAATTTACCGGCGAATTGATTGACAGTTTATTTAAACAAAAAAATCAGGTGACTGTTACGGCTGATTTTTCGTTGCACACCGATACTGTTACAGTGCAGGTTAAATTAAATACACAAACAGAATTAGCAGGAACTTACCGGTTATATGCAACAGATGTCGGCGGTGAGTACGATAATATTTTACGGCAGAATCTGGTGGCTGATGGAAGCGAATTGAAACTACCCGATTTGAAAAAAGATTTTGAAGGCAACTATATTTTCAATGGTGTATTTATCAATTCGAAATATTTTAATGCCGCTAAAACAAAAGTGATTTGCTTTTTACAGAATATTGAAACTAAGGAAGTGGTTGCGAGTTGTTATGCGAGTTTGAAATGAGAATTATATATTTCATTTGAAATCGGATAGCATGACCTTTTGAAAATAATTTATGCAGCAGCAATTTCTTGATACAGGTAAACCAAAGAAGACTGATTTGGATTTAGTTATTGCTTATGTAATTCTAAGTGTTGTGCTCTTCGCCTTAACAGTTTTCAATCCAACTTATCAATTTAATAGAAATATAGTTGCAGGATATTCAATAGTAACAGACCTTTCAATTTATTCAATATTTTATCGAGGACTACGAAACAGGTCTTTGTTTTTGATATGGACTGTTATTGGAATCTCTCATTTGATTTACTTTTTTGTAATGAGATATGAATATTCTTTGCATTACACGCGAGGGTTTGCCGGAAGCCCTCTATTGTTCAGTTTGCTCTTGATTTATCTTTTTGAAATTCTAAGATTCTTAAGTAGAAGAATTGTTAAATTAGAATTGGAAACAATATTTTTTGGAGGTGTTTCATTATTCAAAGAAAGAAAATTAATGTGGTTTGATTGGGTTAGTTGCATCATATATTCTGCAGTAATGATATTTGCTTGGTCTTAAAAAATAAAAACTCATTGTAAATAGGATTGAAAGGAAAATGATAATAGGTGCTTTCTTTTTTTGGTTGCTTAATGGTTTCAATAAAAATTTCTCTTACTACAATGAGGAACGATTTAGGAAAAGGAATCTTATTGTGGTTTTTATTTTAGGGTTCATTTTTATTTTGATTTACAATTATCTTTTTACAAAAGATGGCGTCACTCCATTTATTTAAATTAATTGATAAAATTCATTGTTAATTGGATAGTAGAAAATCTACGAAAACTTTTCGTCTGTTTAATCAGTGATTCTGAGATTCTTCTTCAAACCCAAAAAACAACAATCGGAACTTTATTATGTTTGATGGGAAGATGAAGGAATATAAATCCTTATGCATAAACAAATAATAAAAGCAGTCAATTGAATAGATTTAAAAAGGCAATTTCAATTCTCGCAATAATTTTGAACTTATACTTTGTACCCCTATCATTTGAAATGATAGTAACTACTGGTGGCCCCTTTGGCTTTGGTCTTTTAATATTGCCATTTTCAATTTTTATTAATCTTTTACTTATTCCTTCATTTAAGTATTTGATAAAAGCGATTCAAAAGAAAAAAGTAAATGATAATTAGAAAAGAAGGATTTAAAAAATTCTATCTCACACCCTTCAAACCAACAAAACAACAATCGGAACTTTATTATGTTTGATGGAAGATGGTTGGTAAGAACATTTTAAAAGTTTTATTGATAATTGCAATTCCCGTTATTCTGTTTCTTGCGGTCAATCAGTTTTTCAGCAACACTTATGATGGAAAACCTTGCGTTTCTTATTCCTTTGAAACATCTCACAAAAACAATTT
>JAHEZG010000413.1:0-2209 GCA_023251195.1 Chitinophagaceae bacterium
ATTTATTTTCTGAATATTTCTGATGGAGAAAATAATATTGTTAGAAAAATAACTATTGTTGAATAGATTAAATCAGAAATTCTTATTAAAAAAAACCTCATGAAATCTCTTCCTCTTTTGATTTTCTTGTTTGCAAATTCAATTTCTTACGCGCAAACCAATATCGTTACTTACGCTGGCAACAATGGAAAAGAAACTTTTTATGATGTAATGCAAATTACAGATGGAACATTTCTGGTTTGCGGTTATGCTGAAAACCTGGATTGGATAAATGCGAGCGTGCCTCAAATAGAATTGGGTAACACTTCTAATATTCATAATTCACTCGGTTCAAATCGTTATGGATTTATACTTCATCTCTCTTCTGACTTGCAACAGATTTTACAAGTCGTTCATTTTCCACAAGGTGCTGCAGAGGATATCCGATTCATGAAAACAACTTCGCAACCCTATAAACCAACCGGAGATTTATTCATCAGTGGAAATACTTCCGACACTTACAATAATGATGGCGGCTATTTTTTAGCGAAACTCGATAACAATTTTGTCAATGGAATTCCTTCTTCACTCGTTTGGAGCAGAAATGTGTGGGCTTCCGATTATCTGAAAGACTATCATCCGTGGGATGTAAATAATAAAGGAGAGGTTTATTACATATCGGGCGAACCATTTGGTTACAACTGGAGTGCGATTTATTGCTTGGATCTGAATGGAAACAGAAAAGTGGTAAACAACTGGCGCACACATTGGTTGAAATCAGGAAGCGAATGGCATGGAACTCCGGCTTCATCTTATGCAGGCGGAATTGATTCTGTGAACTACAGCGGAATCGTTTTAAAAATTTGGGGGCGATGCGATTTGCGTTCATGGACTGCCAATGATTACAACACTTATATGTCCGATGGAAATGGTGGAACACGAAAAGGTAAATGGCCAACTGATGTTTTGTTCAACGGACCATGCGACACGAATAATCCAACACATGTGAGTCCCGGTTACACAGGTTATTCTGAAACATCGTGCTGTCCTGTTCATGGCGGCACTTGCATTGTTGTAGATCGAAGAAATAATAATCTCTACATCGGAATGAATTTTAAAAGCACATCTTCAGGAGGTAGTCCTGATTTTGAACCTGCTGTAATTGCAATGGATACTTCGGGCATGCTGAATTGGTGGAGCAGATTGTATCATGAAATTACTCCCGCTGGCGACACGATGGAATCCATACCGGATCAATACATCGATGCACTTGCCATTGATTATAAAAATAATTCGCTAGTAGTTGGTGCACGCTGTCACGGAAATAATACCGAAAATTTTTGGGAAGGAAATACAATCAACATAAATTCTTCTGCCTATGGTTTTCAAAATCAATTCACCGGAACATTCGGAAACATTCATGAAAGCTGGTTGGGAAAATTAAAATTGGCTGACGGAGTTTTAACTAACTCAACTTACATGGCTGAGTTGTTTGAAGGAACAGGTTCGCTCGGCACTCCGCATCCCGATCCGAATTTAGATGGCTGGCCCGACCCGAATACTGGATGGCCTGATGTGAACACCACTAAACTCACCAAAAACAATATGAAAATAAGTTCAGATGGAAGTGTGTGTGTGATGGCAGTTGGAAGAAGAACAATCACAACTGCAAATGCTTATCAGAAAATGGTGAAGCCCTACTACGGTGGTGTGAGTTGCTGGAACAGTTTCGTAAGAGTGTATGACGAAAATTTTCATGTGCCGCTTTACAGTTCTTTAGTTGTTGGTCAGTGGGATACGCTAACGCAAGCAGGTGGCGGCAATACTGATTTGTATGGAGTTTACAAAACCAATCTCGGAGTGATTTGTGTCGGACGACAAACTGCAGATACAGCGGGAATTGCAAATGGAAATAATATTCCGGTTACGAATGTTACACCTTGGGGAACATCAACTCCACAAAATGAAAGCGCTATTCTTGTTTACTACCAGGCATCTAATCTTCATAACAACGGTGATAGTATCAGCAACAATGTAAATAGTGCGAATAGTGAACTGTCTATGTTAAACGAAATAGAAATTTTTCCGAATCCAACTTCAGATGAAATTCAGGTTTCCGGATTAGCATTTCAACAGCAATACAATTATTCTATTTCAAGTTTGGAAGGAAAGATTTTGCTAAAAGGAAAAATAAATTCTTCTTCACGAAATATTTCCATTAAGAATTTAG
>JAHEZG010000413.1:2219-2873 GCA_023251195.1 Chitinophagaceae bacterium
TTTATTTATTGAAAATTTCTGATGGGGGAAATAACCTGATACAAAAACTGAGTGTGGTTAAATAAGCATTACTTCAAAATATCTAACACCCGCTCCATTGGTCGCCCGATAATTGCTTTTCCATCTTTAATCAAAATTGGTCGCTCAATTAATATTGGATTCTCAGAAAGAATTTTAATCCACTCAGCATTCGATATTTTTTTGCCCTCATATTTTTCTTTGTACAAATGTTCCTTCTTACGAACAATCTGCTCTGCTTTTAATCCCAGCATTTTTAGTACATCACGAATATCCTTTTGAGTGGGAACCGTCACTAAATATTCGAACAACTCAATTTTTTCCTTTGTGTTCTGCTTGAGCAGTTTCAAAGTTGTTTGACAGGTGGCACAATTTGATTTGAAATAAATTTTCAGCATTGCTTCGGAATGAATTTATTTAATTGAAGGAATAAATATGATTGAATTAAAATAAAAAGAGCGGAGTATTCTACTCCGCTCACGATTTAATAATTCAATTTAAATTTTATTGCTTTACCACTACCCTTGAACTGATTTCTTTATCTGAATTAATTTTCAACAAGTAAATTCCAGGTGACAGAAATGTTGTATTGATGATTTCATTCTTCGAATTGATTTTTTTTCTGAATACAATTTT
>JAHEZG010000103.1 GCA_023251195.1 Chitinophagaceae bacterium
CGAAAGTGATGTGTTTCACCACCAATGATGGCAACCATCAATGGCAACCCAAGCGAACCGGCACGAATAAAAGATTCAGGTGTGCCGCCAACACCAATCCATATCGGAAGTTTTTCTTGCGACGGACGCGGATACACAGGTTGGTTGCGCAATGGCGGACGAAATTTTCCTGACCATGTTACAAATTCTTCATCACGGATTTTCAGCAAAAGATTTATTTTTTCATCGAATAACTCATCATAATCTTCGAGGTTGTAACCAAATAATGGAAAAGCTTCAATGAACGAACCGCGGCCTGCCACCATCTCCGCACGACCATTGGAAATTAAATCGAGTGTTGCAAAGTTTTGAAACACACGAACCGGATCTGCGGCACTTAAAACTGTTACAGCACTGGTGAGGCGAATGTTTTTTGTGCGGGCAGCAGCAGCGGCAAGAATTAAAGTTGGAGCTGAATCCAAAAAGTTTTTACGATGATGCTCACCGATTCCGAAAATATCTAAACCACAATTATCAGCATGTTCTATTCGTGAGAGTAATTGTGAAAGTGCATCGGCATCATTCATTTTTCTCTCGTCATTGCCACTCATCATAGCGGCGAAACTGTCAACTCCTACTTCCATTTTATTTTTTGAGCAATGCCATTTGTCCGAGGTGATACGCTAAGTGATTAGTACGACTGATGATGATGTTCAGTTTGTTTCGGTGAGGTTCTTTCGCAAAGTCTTCAGCAGAAACTGATGTGTGTTTTTCAAACCAATTTTCTGCCTGCATGTTGTTGAAGTGATTGGTGAGCATTGCATTTATTTCACTCCAATATTTCCGCAACAGATTCGCAGAAATTATTTCAGCCGATTTTTTATCCGCCTCTTTTAAAAAAGTATCGTTGAGTTCCGGATGTAATTGTTCGCCAAGATTCAAGAGTGAAATCATTTTATCATTCACCGCTGTAAGGTGACCAAGTAAATAAATTCCACGATTACGACCCGGCGCTACTTCGTTCATTAATTGTTCATCGGTGAGCGCATCAAGCAATGCATCTGTTTCTTTCAGTTTTGCATTCCATCCATCGAGCACCATTTTCACTAATAGTTGATTGTTCATTTTTATTTAATTGGTTTGAATTTGTTTGGTAATGATAAAACTTCTCAGATAACACGGAAAGTTTATCATCTTCATTAAGTGTTTCTGGTAATGCTTCTGTTGTGATAAAAGTTCCTGAAAAAATTAGCTGCAGTTTTTTTCATGAATGATATACGCGTGAAGAAATAATTTTTCCTGTTCGGATAACCAGCACTTCACCCACTCTTAAATCCTGCTCGCCGGGTGTGTGCCGGATGTATTCCATAAAAATCTGTTCGCCATCTGCCGTGAGGTGTAACAGTTCGTAATTTAAATGTGGAAGTCGAATGAATGCATCTTCCCACCAGTTACGCAAAGCCTGCTTTCCTTTTATTAATCCGTTAGTTTCGGGTTGATGTACTTTTAATTTCGGACTATAGTGTTCAGCGTTTTCAGCATACAATGAAAGAAGCATTTCAATATCATGCACATTAAATGCATCGAACCATTTGTGTGCAATGTTTTTCAATTCACTCATGCTTCAATATTTTTTTCAAAGAAAAATAGAAAATGCAATCATCAAAATCGTGATGAACAAAAGACTTAAAGAAACAATAAAGGTTTTTATTGCTGCTTGCTCATATCGTTCACTCAACTTTTCTTTCGTTGCATACATGGATAAAAATGAAAGCAGGCAACTCATTCCTAAAAAAACAGAGATGATTCCGGTTACTTCATCAATGAAGGAGAAAACATTGAATCCGGAAATTTTAAAAGTGGTAAGTACCACCAAACAAAATCCAAGCAGGTTTGATGATGTACCTAATATGTTTGATGCTTTTTCTGTTGCCATAATTTTATTTTTTCTTTTCAGCAGCATTTTTTAAGAGCGTGTTCAACACAGGGGAACTCACATCTGTCAACTTATTAATATACAAGCACCCCTTTCCGGTTTTGTGCTTACCCAATTTTTCAAGCAGTGCATTTTGTTTTTCTGAACCGAGTAAACCATAAAGAGTGAGCGCTTGCTTGCGTGGTGAAAATCCAATCTTAAACCAATCGAGCTCGCGACCGCTTTCGTATTTCAATAATACATTTCCAAAACCAACGATTGCAGCGCCCCACATTTTTGGTTTATCGCCTGTTGCTTGCTGCATCAATTGTACAATGGCAAAACTATCCTTGCGTTGTTGTTCATCTTTTATTGCGTTTAAAAAATCTTCAACACTCGACTCTGTTTTCTCTGTTTTTAATTTTGCTTTAGCCATGATTAAAAAAATTATTTAATGTTCTTTTATTCTTGTTTCAGTTTCAGCCCCCATACCAGCCAAATGATCCACGACAGAATTGTAACGATAGCAATTGTAAACGGAAACCAGATGGCTAGAATTGCAAAGACAGCATAAAGTGCAAATGCAAAATATCCGAAGTTGAGACTGGTGCGAATAGTTGAAGTCATTTCCTCGCGTTTATACAATTTACCCTTCAGAGAGGTGGTGCAAATAAAAATCCAGCCAACAGATTGAAATGAAAGGTTGAGATTGTAAAGTATCACTGCGGGTGAAGCATGATCAGTTAAAAGATATTCGCCGAGCAGCGAGGTGGGGAACGGAAGGAAAACAACCGAGAGCAACAATAAACCATTCGAATAAATAAATGCAGCGGAAGATTTACTTGCCATTTTTAAACTGGCATGATGATTCACCCATGTAATTAGAATGATTACGAAGCTCAACACAAACGCAAGTATGGCGGGAACAATACTCCAGAGAGCTATCCAGAAATCATGCGTGTTATGAATCTCCGCTGTTGCCGGAATTTTTATATCAATAATTAAGAGCGTTAATGCAATTGCAAAAACTCCATCGCAAAAAGCTTCGATTCGTGCGTTTGGATTTGATTCGGACATCAACCTTTTTTTAATTTTGGTTAGTTCTATTTCTTTTTCATGAGGTGACCAAAAAAAACAAGTATGGCGAGAGTGAAAGAAGTATAAGTATGAAAAAAGGCAAGCGGGATTGATACGAGTATCATTATAATTCCGATAACGGAATAAATTCCGGTTGACTTATTATCAATCCAGAATTGCGGATCCACTAAATTCTTTTTCATTGCATATGCATAAAGCAAACTGAAAAACAAATTGGTAAAAAAATAATTGGTCATCAGCAATGACACCGCAAACGAATCATTATAATGCGTGCCTGCAAATGCTGTGGTGAAAGGCGCAAACGAAACTGAAAGCACAAACAACATGTTCAGTAAAATAAATCGTTTACTGATGTGCGAGATATTTACAAACAGAATATGATAGTCAATCCAGAAGCCAACAATCAACAGGAACGATGCGATGTAAGAAACAAAAACAGGAAGCAATGAAACAACTTGCTTGTAGGTTGAAAGTGATTGATGCTCCTCATCATCAGGCACACGGATTTCAAGAACAAGAATGGTGAGCAGTATTGCAATAATCGCATCAATAAATGCTTCGAATCGTTTCTTATCGTAATTATAATTGACCGACATTAATGTGAGGTTGAATTTACGATCATCAAATGTTTACAATTATTGAATCACAATTTTTTTTCTGACTTGCGAATCTTTAAAAGAAATCTGCGCGAAATAAATTCCGGGAGCAAATTGTGTTAAATCAATTTCAGTATTGGTTTCAAAATCATTTGTCAAAAAAACTTTTTCACCAAGCGCGTTAAATATTTCAAGTGTAACAGGTAATGACGATGCTAAGTCAAGAGTGATTTTTCCATCGGAAGGATTTGGGAAAACAGAAACTAATTCGTCAGAATAATTTTCTTTAATAACACTCGGAGTTTCCCAGCCAGCAATAAAACGGGTTGCGATTCCATTCGCATGTTCAAAATATCCGCTCATGTATAACTTGTTATTATAAACAGTCATGCAATCCACCTCATCATCCATTCCTGTTCCGCATGCCGCCCACGATGAGCCATTCCATCTTCCTATGTAATTCAGAACAGTGCCATCATAAGCCTGATCAAAATATCCGCCCACATATAAATCACCACCATAAACAGTCAGGTCATACACCCAATCGTTTACACCATCATCGCATCCTTTCCATTCAGCTCCGGTCCAGTAACCGATGTAATTAACGCTGTCGAAATCAAAATCGCCACCGGCATACAAACTTCCGTTGTAAACTTCGAGCGTATAAACTTCACCGTTGAGTTCATCATTGCCAACTGCATCCCAATCGGTGCCATTCCATTTAGCAATGTAGTACATGGTATCATTTATAGAGTGAAAAAAGTCACCGCCAGCGTAGAGTTCATTATTGTAAACTGCCAGCGCATTTACCACTGCATCGAAGCCATCATGCATATTGCTCCATGAAGTGCCATTCCATTTTGCAACTTTTGAAGCGCCGATACCGCCTGCCTGATAAAAATTTCCGCCTACTATTAACTCGCCGTTGAAAACGGTCATTGCCCAAACACTTCCGTTCAGTCCACCACCCAAAGTATCCCACGATGTCCCATCCCAACTTGCGATGTTGTGTGCCGGCATTCCATTCATTGTATTGTAGTTGCCGCCAACGATAAGTTTACCATTATATATAACCATGCATAGAGGCGTGTTGTCGCAACCACTACCACCCCAGGCCGACCAGTTGGTGCCGTTCTATTTAGTCATTTGATTTACGGGCATGCCGCCTGCGCTGTCGATTGCGCCACACACATGCAACTCGCCATTGAATTCGAGTAATGCATAAGCTCCATGTTCCATTCCTACACCGAGCGGAAAGAATTGTGCGCTTGAACTATTAACTAATAAAACAGAAAGTAAAATTGTGGTGAGTAAATGTTTAAGCATAAAAAAAATTTTTTGTTGTCGTAAATATAAAATTCAACTCAGATACAACTAAGAATTTTCGACATTAAAAATCACAACATAAAATGTTGAATTAACTCTGCTTCAATAAAACAATTTCAGCTTCAATTCATCATCAGTAACCGACATGATTTCGAAGCTTGAATTGTCATTTAATATTTCACCACAAACAATATTGTAAAGAAAAAAATATAAGAACAATCTGTATCTATCTGTAAGCAAGTATGCGCGCGTTCCTGCCTTAATATCTTGTCTGCACGAAGAATTAAAAAGTAAACTATCTCCAAATTCCCAGTAGCAAGTGCGAAGCGAGTCGGGCGCGTTTTTAAAAGTCAGCACATCATTCATTACAACATACTCTTGTTCCTTCGGATTGTAATACCATTTCTTCTGTAAACTATTAGTCAGCTCCGCTCTGAATTTCTCACGACAAATTTTCAGTTCGTTGTATTGCTTTGCAAATATTTTTTCATGCAGCTCTTGAAATCCCAGAGTATCATGCATCACATCAATGCTCAATCCCCATGAGTTACCGGCATACTTAATTGAGTATTCCTGTTCCACATATCCCCATACTTTTAATTTATTGGGAAGTGCTTCAAATCTTTTAATGAGTTTTTTTAATTCATCAATCATGGAATCATTCAGCTCTTGTTTCCATTCACCAACATTTGTAGTTCCGCAAAAAGCAGAGCTTGTACTTACTGCCGTGTATTTATTTCCTGAAACAACAATGTGAAAGAGAATATTAATATCAATGCCGGCTTCACGGTCGGCATCCCAAATTATTTCAGTTCCGGTAAATGAAATATCAAGCGTGCTCAAGCTATCAACTGATGCAAATGATTTTTCTGATTGAAGAAAAACAAAAGCAATAAAAAAGAGCAGCGCTGTTTTCATTTTTATTTTGAAGGAACGAACATGAAATATTGTAATTGCATTGTTGGTTTAGCAGACCATCACATCACTATGTTGCAGCGATTCAAACAATAAAAATTTCAACAAAAAAATCAATCAACAAAAAATAATTTGCCTGTGCTGATGGTCTGATTGTTTTGAAGTAGTTGTATAAAATAAATTCCGGCAAGTAAATCATCTCTTTGAATTTTAATTTCGCTTCCTGAAATATGATTGATGGTTTTTACTTTCTGACCAAACACATTTAAAATTTCAAGGGATGCATTTTTTACCATTGAATTAAATTGAATGGTTGTTTCTGATTCAGTCGGATTCGGAAAAATCTGCAATGAATGAAGTGTAACACGGGGCTCATTTATTCCTTCGAAAATGTGTTGCGGACAATTAACATACACACCATAAAATCCCCAGCCTGCACCTGCAATTCCGGTTATGGTTATGGTGGATACACCGGTTGTAAGTAATTGCACATCCTGATAAGAATAATTTCCATCAGTCGGACTATTGGCGCCTTGTAAATTTCCTCCAACGAATGCAACACCATGCGGTCCGGGCGAAAGACCACACACCACTTTTGTATCATACCAGGCAGATGTTGAGTCTAATGAGTAGCTCGTTCCATTTACGGTTACGGAAGCAATGTCGTCGCTGTTCATTCCCCAAACATTAAATTTCGGAAACGACTGCGGTGTTACAAATGTGATGGTGATTGACATGCCGCTACCCGACATCCAGTAAGTCGGGTCAATTGCCGGACAACCAAAACTTGCAAACGAGCCGCCTGAAAAAGAGAAAGATAAAGTATCGGGAAATTGCGAATCGGCACGAACGAGGTGACACTGTGCATTTGCACCAATGCTTAACAAAGCAATTAAAAAGGTGAAGTAGATTTTTGTTTTCATTTTTATTTAGTTATGAGTGAATTGTTTTTTGGCTGATGCAAGGTAAAATATTTTTCGGGCAACAGTGCAGGCAATCAAAACAAATTCAACTGTACTATTTCCTTTTTCACTGCGAGCGGAATGATTTCACTTTTTGTGTGATGCACAATTTCATACAACGGAGATTCTTCATCGCGTGAGGCAACAATAATTTTTACATCACCTGCATGCTGATTGAAAAGTTGTTGCACAATATCCGGATGATTATTGTTTTTCGAGAGATGTGCCAGCAACAGATGACTCATGTACTTCGGTTTGTGCCGGATAAAAAGTTCGAGTGCCTGAGTGTTTGATATATGACCGTTGCCTCCGCTGATTCTATTCTTTAATCGCTGCGGATAACCTCCTTCATTCAACATTTTTTCATCGTAATTACTTTCCAGAAAACAAGCGTGGCATTGTTTGAAATAATGAATCACCCGTTTGCAGGCAATACCAATATCCGTTATCACTCCGGCTTTAATTCCATTGTGTTCCACCACAAAACTTACCGGGTCTTGAGCATCGTGATGTTTGTCAAAAGGTGTAACCATCAGATTGCCGATTGAAACTTTTTCATTGCAGTTGAAATTATGAACGAATGCTCGATCGAGATGAATGCCTGAATGTTTGTAGGTGCGGGGTTTTATGTAAACCGGAATAAAATATTTTTTACTCAGTTGCGCTGTACCGCGAATGTGGTCAATGTGTTCGTGCGAAATAAAAATTGCTTTCACATTTTCAATCGGCAATTGTAAGCGACTCATGCGCCGTTCAATTTCTTTACACGATATTCCCACATCAATTAATACTGCTTCGTTCTCGTTACCTGCATAGTAACAATTTCCGTTGCTGCCTGAATTGATGGAGGTGATAAAGAGTGACAATTGTCTGAACTATGATTCGTTAGATTTTTGTGATTTAAATGATTTGATACGAATCATTTTAAAATCATGACAAATATAATTTTGAAATCTTGTTCTAACTTAATTCAGAATTTGTTTCAGAATAATTTGAGCTGAAATATTTAACTGCTGATAATAAAACTCCGTTCGCTGAATGCCGGCAGAGATGGTTCACTTTCGTAAAAATATTTTATATCATCTGTGGTATCCATCAGTCCGAGACTGTAAAGCACCGGCACATAATGGTCGGGAGTAGGCGCAGCAAGCTTGCCAAGTTTGTGACTGGTTTCGTAGTTGATGATGTTAGTGAAATTCCGTTCATCAATTTGTTTCTTCATCCAGGCATCGTATTCGCTTTCCCAGCCATACGGAGTCATATCGCCTGACTGCATCTTTTTCATTGCAAGAGGCAGGTTGTGAATGAGCGAACCACTGCCAATGATGAGCACACCTTTTTCGCGCAGTGATTTTAATTGCCTGCCTAATTCGTAGTGATACTCCGGTTTTGCGTAATAGTCAATGCTCATTTGAAAAACCGGAATGTTTGCTTTCGGAAACAAGTGCATGAGCATGGGCCATGCACCGTGGTCGAGCCCCCAGTCGGTAGTTTCAGTTATAGATGGAATTATTTTTTTCACTTCATGTGCAATTTCTGTTGCGCCATGTGCCTGATAAATAACATCGTAGTATTCTTTCGGAAATCCGTAGTAATCATAAATCTGTTTTTGCTCGGGCGAAATATTTACGAAGGTGCCTTTTGTGCACCAGTGTGCTGATACGATGAGCGCTGCTTTCACTTCATAATTATTCTGCAAATCATTTCCAAGATTGAATAGCGAATTCCAAAACGGTCGCTGCTCCTTCGTTAGCGGAATATCCATCGGGTTGCCGTGTGAGGTAAACAACACAGGCATCTTATTGCTTTGAGTTGGAAGTGTATCGGTAAATTTTTTAAAGCTGCCTAATGTGCCCATGGCTGAAAATGCTAAAACGGTTTGTAGAAAATGTTTTCGTTGCATTGCGATTGATAACTTAATGCGTGATTGAAAAGTTCAGACAATTAGCGCCGGCAATTTAAGTTTGCAAAAAAAACTAAATCACATGTGGTGGATATTCGCTTTACTCTCTGCTCTTTTTGCCGCACTCACTGCGGTGTTTGCCAAGGTGGGCATTAAAAATGTAAATACCGATTTAGCCATTGCCATCCGCACTTCGGTGATTATTGTAATGGTGTGGGCCATTGCGTACTTCCGCGGCGGCACCAATACTTTTCATTTACTTACACGCAACAATTTATTTTTTCTGGCGCTCTCAGGAATCACAACAGGATTGTCGTGGGTGTTTTATTTCAAAGCTCTGCAATTGGGCAATGTATCGCAGGTTGCACCGGTAGATAAACTGAGTTTGGCATTGGTGATTATTTTCTCAGTGGTTTTTTTGGGTGAAGCACTCACGCTGAAAACAGCTATAGGTGCAGGGTGTGTGATTCTGGGAACATTGGTACTGGTTCTTTGAATGAAGGGACGAGGGCGAAATACGAGGGAAAGGGATTTGTTATTGGTGAATTGTCAATCGTGAAATTGTATCGGCGTATCATTCTGAAGAAATAAATCACCTCACTCCACAACAATTTTCTTCCGCAAAATATTATTGCGCCCATCTTTCAGTTCGCAGTAATAAACTCCGCTTGGTGCATTTAAATGTATTGGTGTTCGTGCATTGTTGAGTGTCGTTTGAAAAATCTGCTCTCCTACCAGATTATAAATTTCAACCGATTGATTGCTTAATGCATTTGTTTCCAAAGTAAAATTTCCGTTTGATGGATTTGGATAAACTGTCACACTTGTTTTTTGTGCTGAAGAATAAATGCCTGTTGAAGTATCAGCAATTGTAATCGGGAAACTGCACCCGATCGAATCGTAGAACATATAATAAAGATTCAGGTAACCGGTGAACGGAAGAATGAGCGGAGCCATAACCACCATGTAATGCGGTTGTGGTCCGCCACTGATGCCAAAGTAGTTGACATTTTCTTTTGCAATGGTATCCATGTTGGAATCAAACAGAATGAACCCGGGATAATCAAACAACACCGTAGTTGTATTGGATGCATTGAGCATGATGGTATCGTTGCCGAGTGTGCAGCAATCAATAATGAGCGAATCACATTGCGGAAGATTCTGTGCTTGCAGAAACAGCGGAACAGAAAAAAGAAAAGTGAGTATAAAATTTTTCATCGGAGTGATTTTATTGTCATGCAAGTTAGGAAAAACAAGCAAGCCGGTTTCGTTTTCAGTTGTTCGGGTTTAATTTTTGTCAGCGCATTGAATACACCACCATTGCTTTTTCTTCTTCGCGCAGTTTTTTATCCGTAATAAAAGTGCCGAACGGAATAAGCGAAGCACCAAAACCAATAGCCACCCGCAACAGCGGCCACCGCTTTGCACGCCACACATACAACAGTGCAGTTATGTACAGAATAAATAAAGCGCCATGAATCCATCCGGTAACGAGTACTGCTTCCGGCATATCAGCCATGTATTTCAGCGGCATGGCAATGGTTAATAAAAACAGAAAAGAAATTCCTTCAGCAATTCCCGCAAGGCGCAATCGCCCGATTGCTGTGTTTGAAAAGTTCATTGTCATTGTGCAATAATATCATTCAATTGCATAAAAATATTTGTGTTTTAATTCAAAAGACTTCTTCGGAATATAACATCAGCCTGGGCGGACCCGTTGTGACATTGATGCTTTTTAATACTGTCAGTCTTTGTCATTCTGAGCTTGTCGAAGAATTGTCGAAGACTTCTCATTAAAACCAAAAAGCATTTTCCAAAGAAATCAATGTACTTATAACTATTTCATCAGCGGCTGCAACATGCTTGCTCGGTTTCCTTCAGTATCAGTAAACACCACCCACAGCCCGATACCCGGAATCTCATGCGGTTCTGCTTCAATTTTTCCTCCTGCATCGGTTACTTTTTTCATGGCATCATTCAGGTCATCCACTGCAATAACAACTGATGTTCCAGCGCCGGCTGCTGCTGATTGCTGAAAGAAACCGCCATTGATAGTGCCCGGTGTTTTCACCATATTGTTTTCATCGGTCTCGGCTGTGTGTGCCACTACATAGTTGCCCATTTCAGGACCGGTGCCCTGCATTTCCCAACCGAATGCTGAGGAATAAAATTTTTGTACACGAGCGCTGTCGGTATAAGGCATCTCGAAATGAACAACGGGATTTGATTTCATTGTATAATTGGTTTTGGTTTGAGAATTAAATTAAGCAGCGAACTCAAATACTAAATTTTCTGCCTGAGAGCTTGGAATAGGAATAGGTAATCCTTCCTGCTTCATTCCATCCAGATGAAATTTAATTGCTTCAATTATATCCTGAACAGTTTCTTCATAAGTTGCACCCATGCTTACGCAACCCGGTAAATCAGGAACATAAGCACCGAATCCTCCTTCAGTTGATTTTTCAATTATGATTGCGTAACGAAGCATGGCTGCAAATTCATTTTACAAAACTAACAGTTTTATTTTCTGTTTTCGTTTGTGAATCAGAACTTGTTTTGCTGAGTGCTTATCAGTTCTTATTCATCAAATGTTTCA